>JASEGY010000550.1 GCA_030019105.1 bacterium
GATTATGCCTTTACTTCTGCTGGTTCATATAATTGGTATGTAAAAGCTGGTACAGGGCAAGCCGGAGATACTGTAGTTTCTGCACAGACTTGGGGCATTATCATTGACAATACCAATCCCTCAGTAACAGTAACCGCACCTAATGGGTCAGAGTGTTGGGCCGGTACAGAAGAAATCACCTGGACAGCTTCTGATACTAATATGGATTCTATCACGATTAATTACAGTTCTAACGGAGGAACTACCTGGAATTTGATTGCTACTGGTGAAACCAACGACGGAAGTTATCTCTGGAATACAACCCCAAGGACTGATGGAGCTAACTATCTTATTCGGATAATCGCCTCAGACTGTGCTGACAATACTAACTCCGATCAAAGCAATGCTAATTTCATCGTAACTACTCAGCCTCTATATAGTGGTCTTGCATATTAGAACCACAACATATTGTGGTTAGATGTTTAAAACTTAGCAAAAATTCCTAAAAAATGGCTTTCTATGTAACCCACAAAAGTAGACAAACCACAATATATTGTGGTTTAGGAACTTCAAAAATCAATATCTGGTGGCTGAGTAGTTACCTTTTTTCAATAAATCTATAGTGATTTCATCAGCGACTCTTACCACTCCATATTTTTCAACATCATCAGAATTCACCTCTCTCACAGCGTTATCAGGTAAAAAAGCGAGGGCCTTTTTAATCCTGGCAATGTTTTCTTCAGAAGGTTTAACCAGCAAGTCTATATCCTCGGTAGCTCTGGGAAGTCCATAATAGTTTACCGCAAAGCCACCAATGAGGATATACTTTACCCCTTCTTCATTGAGTCTCCGACAAACCGCTACAAGATCGTCTATTGTGGGAGGCCTGGTTTGTTTCCCCGCAACATCCTGTGCCGCCATTTTTCAGCCTCCTCAAAGGTCTTAAACCTGTAAACACCTGGAGGTATAAAAATTTTATCCCTCCTGAATTCAACCGCAATCTGTAAAAACTTGTTTAATTTTTCACTCGACAGTTAAAAGTTCTCCGTAAGCCATTGGTACTGTTGACTTTTGCAGAACTGCCCGTCATTAAAGGTAAGTGGCCTATTTTAAATGGGTTAGCCTCGAAGACACACGAGAACTTTTAACTCTCGAGTTCTTCACTGAATCCCTTTTTATATCTTGTTACCTTCCCTACAGTTTTCATATAGCCTCCAGCTTTTGCAAATGACAGGCCAGAAAGTGATCCGGGGCAATCTCTTTTAGCGCCGGCTCCTCACTTTTACAGACAGGCATCACATGGGCACAGCGGGGGTGGAAATGACAGCCGGGGGGCGGATTGACCGGATTAGGCACATCCCCTCCCAAAAGCTTTTTCCTGTGCCCACGTTCCCGTGGATCATTTTTGGGGACAGCATCTAAAAGGCTCTGAGTATACGGATGACCCGGCCGGCGGTAGAGGTCTTCCGCCCTGGCCTGTTCCACAATCTTGCCCAGATACATCACGGCTACCCGGTCGCTGATATATTCTATCATCCGCAGATCATGGGAAATGAAAAGATAGGCTAATCTTAATCTTCCTTTTAGCTCCTGCAAGAGGTTAATGATCTGGGCCGCAATAGAGACATCCAGGGAGGAAACCGGTTCATCACAGACAATCAGCTTAGGAGAACCGGCTAAGGCCCTGGCAATCCCGATTCGCTGTCTTTGGCCGCCGCTGAACTCATGCGGGTACCGTTTTAGATGGGAAGAAGAGAGGCCAACCATAGTGAGAAGTTCTATTACCTTATCCTGTCTTGCCTTTCCTTTGGCTATGCGGTGAACCTTGATCGGCTCGGAGATGATGGACTCGACCGTTTGTCTGGGGTTGAGAGAGCTGTAAGGGTCCTGAAAGATAATCTGCATTGCTCTGCGTAATTTACGCATTTGGGTTCGCGGGAGACCAAATATCTCCCGGCCTTCAAAATAGACCTCTCCGGTGGTCAGCGGAAGCAGCCTCAGGATACACCGGGCCGCAGTTGACTTCCCGCATCCGCTTTCTCCCACCAGCCCCAGGGTCTCACCCGGCACAAGAGACAGGTCTATCCCATCAACCGCCCTGACCATGCCGGTCCCATGTCTCAAGAATCCCCTTTCAATGGGAAAATATTTCTTCAGGTTCTTTACCTCGAGTAAAGAGTTGTCCATCCGATTATCTCCTTATTCGGATCATCGTCTATGAGAAGAATCTTTGGATTAGGCATAAGCCACATACCTCCATTTTGTTAAGTATATCACACATCTCTCCTTCAGTCAATAGATAAAAAAAGCGTATCCTCTTCAAATTTAATGGCTATATGCGGAGTTATACTCAGCACGGCCATAAATAGTGATTTTGAATAGGTTGTAAGTTGTAGGTT
>JASEGY010000551.1 GCA_030019105.1 bacterium
AGCCTGAACTCCAAAGGATAGCCAACCCCAAAATCTTTTTCTTAACCACTATACCCCCCCCCGCAAATTTAAAGGAGCTTTTCCTGAATTCTGAACGTAAAGAATGCCAAAGACCCAGGCGACTCTTCTACTCGTTCCCAAACTCCGGTTTGGAAACAAGTAAAAAAAGAGATGCGTGGGTTTTTTATTTCCTGAAACAGGTGGTGAAAATGATAAACAGATTGATTTATCCAATATTCCAAAAGGTTAGTTCGTCTCAGGTCAGGGACTATGCGAATATAACCTGGTTGAAAGTGATACTGATGGCCGCCGTCTGCCTTGCCTTCACTGGTGAATCCTTTGGAGAGGATATGACCTACTCCCTGGACGATGCAGGCAAAATAGTCTTTTCTCAGAATACGAAGGTGAATGATGACGTGGCAGGGCATCGCACAGGGCCTTCTTTAAAAGTCGGGCCGGAAGGGAATATCTATGTGGTCTGGGAGGATGGGAGAAATGATGTGGGTGACATTTATTTTACGGTCTCAACTGACGGTGGCCGGACATTTAATAATGAGGATATTAGGATTAATGATGATGATGTTAAAAAGTGGCAAAGCAGTCCTGGCCTAGCAGTTGATGGAAAAGGAAACATCTACGTCGTCTGGGAAGATGACCGTGATGACTTTTCTGATATTTATTTTGCAAGATCAATGGATAAGGGGAGAACCTTCAGTAAAAATAAGAAGGTGTATGAGCGCGGGACTAACCCCTCTATCACTGTTGATCAGGAAGGGAGGATTTATATCGCCTGGCGAGCCCATTCAAATCAGATTTTCTTTGCTTCTTCGGATGATAAAGGGGAAAGCTTTTCCCCAACGATAAAAGTAACGGATGTTCCCCCTGCAGGCGGGATGCCGGATATGGCCCATATGGCTGTAAACAAAGAAGGGGGAATTTACATAGTCTGGTGGGATCTTAGATATCATTTTATTTCAGGCGCGGATATTTATTTTGCTTATTCTAATGCCGGTGGAAAGACCTTTAGCCAAAATATACGGGTAAATGACGATGAGGGAAGATCCGACCAGATTTTCCCTTCTATTGTAGTCGATGAAAACGGAATTATCTATATAACCTGGATAGATGACAGGGATGGTTTTCCTGGCATTTATATGACCAGGTCCGTTGATGGCGGTCAGACCTTTGAAGAAAACAGAAAAATTATTGAGGAAGGAATGAGACAAACGCTTAATATCTGGAAAGGAAATATTTACCTCGCATGGTCAGGCCCCGGGAATTATTATTGGCGTAATGAAATTTATTTTGCTTATTCCAGGGATGAAGCCAGGACATTTTCTGAGGCGATCAGGGTAAATGATGAGTCTAAGATTTCTGTTCAATCTTACCCTTCTCTTTCTGTGGATGCAAAAGGCGCCGTCTATATCGCCTGGTCGGATCATCGGGAGGAATATATCAATATCTACTTTTCAAAGGGGGTATTTTTCCATTCTATCAGGGGACAAGTTGTAACCGCTGAATCAAAAGGCTTGCCTGATGTCACCCTGACTCTTTCAGGATTAGAGAGCGAGACATATACAATCACAGATGAAGGTGGCTGCTTTGAATTTCCGGAAGTAGAAAGGGAAGAATACAAGCTTACTCCGGCGGCCGATGGTTTTGAATTTAGCCCTCCCTATCTGGAATACATGCCTCTTATGGCTGACCAGGAAGGACAGGACTTCACCGCCATTCCTGTTAAAGAGACATTGGCTTATCCCAATCCCTTTTATCCGGAGAACCACAGGATATGCAGGATAGGCAGAATGCCGCTAATAACAAAATCGGTAAAGATTTATACAACTGTCGGGGAGTTGGTAAGGGTAATAGATGAGGATGAGATGCTGATGAGCAGTGAGGGGGATTCAAAGTTTGCTGAATGGGACGGCCGGAATGAGGGAGGCGCGGAAGTAACAAGTGGAGTCTATATATACCTGGTTAACTACAATATAGGAGAGCAGAAAGGCAAGATCGGATTGATTAGATAAAGATGTTTTAGCGGCTTGAAGCTAATCGGCAGTTACGTAAAAGAAGGCTGTCAGGTGGAAAAGATTGGGGAAAAATAGGGGACGGTGGTGCAGAAAGTGCATTAGCTTCCCCATTTATCTAACTTGATTACAATTCGAGTAACTACTCAGCCATATGAGTTCAAGAGGTATTTCAAGATGGGAAGTCGGGAATTGGAGTGTAGCAGTAAACTGGGGACAGAAGGAAAATAGAGGTGTGTCATACTGCCTTATAGGGGCACAGCATGTTGTGCCTCTACTGATTCTGTTACGTTATACTTAACACGGGCATAACTTGCGGTTTTCGCAATCACACTGGATTCCCGCTT
>JASEGY010000552.1 GCA_030019105.1 bacterium
CTTTGCGAGAGATAAAAAACGGGCTGGGCTATACCATGACTTTTGAAGAGGATACTATTTTTCGTCTGCGAAAATAGACAGGGCTTTCAACAATGATAAAAAATTGGGTCGCCCATACCTGCCGTCTTCTCCCAATAAATCATTATAGCCCACAGAAGTTAGGAAGTCAAGCAAAAAGGTTTTACCTAAGAGCCTATCCCGAAACCGGGGCGATAGAAACCAGGTTTCTTTAAGAAACCTGGTTTCTAATCACGCAAGAGAGGTTTTGGGATAGGCTCTAAAAAGAGTTGACTTTTCCCTTCGGTTAGTATATATTTTCTATAGATAAATATCCTGAGCGATCAGATTCAGACACGCTCGAAGGTCTCGCAACCCGGCATTGTTTATCGTTTGGGCCAATAGCGCACCTTCCCGAAAGCTTCAAGCCTTCGGGAAGGTAAGGTTGCAAGTCTAACTGGCCGAAACGATGAACAACGCCCAATCCGCAATCTAAAATCCGAAATCCAAAATGAGAAGAGGAGGCTAATTTGTCATTCAAACAAAAAAAATGGCGGTTCATGGAATCCGATTCTGGCCTAAAGACGGAATTAACTCAAGCCTTAGGGATTCATCCTGTTCTGGCTCAGATTCTGCTTAACCGCGGTCTTGTGACGGTTAGAGAAGCCGATAAATTCTTAAATGCAAATTTAACTGATCTTTACAATCCATACCTTTTAAAAGATATCTCGAAAGCGGTCAGGCGGGTTAGAGAGGCCATAGACAGGTCGGAATCTATCCTCATCTTTGGAGACAAGGATGTAGACGGCATGACGGGCACGGCCCTGCTGGTCAGATTACTGCGCCAGTTGAAGGCCAAAGTAAAATATTACGTGCCTGGAAGTGAAGACTACGGCATGGATATTGAAACTATAAAGAGGGCTGCTTCAGCCGGGATAAGTCTGATTATATCTGTTGATTGTGGGGTGGGTAATTTTGAAGAAATCAAGGCGGCCTCAGAACTTGGTCTGGATGTAGTTGTCCTCGATCACCATGAAGCGCCTCCTGTTTTGCCGGAAGCGTGTGCTGTGGTTGATCCTAAACAAAAGGATTGCGCTTATCCCTTTCAGGAACTCTCAGGCGTAGGCGTAGCCTTTAAATTTGGTCAGGCCCTGGTTTCGTCCCTTGATTCTAACTGTGAAGAAGTCGATATTAATTCCCCCCCAATGAAGTCCTTTCTGGAAAATTATCTTGACCTCGTTGCCCTGGGAACTATCGCCGATGTTGTGCCCTTATTGGATGAAAATCGCATTCTGGTCAAAGAGGGTCTTGAAAGATTAGGGAAGACAAAAACCCTGGGACTTGTTACTCTCCTGCGAAGATTGAATCTTAATCAGCCCACCACAATAGATGTGGGCTGGAGAATTGCGCCTCTCTTGAATGCGGCTGGAAGAAGGAATGAAGCCGGATTAGGAGTGGAGCTTTTAATTAGTGATAGGGGAGGAAGGACAGTTGAAATCGTTGACCGTTTAATTCAATTAAACGAGGAGAGGAAAAACCGGCTCTCTGAAACCCTGTCTAAACTATCGCTGGAAATCCCCAGTGAACCTGATGAGAATATAATTGTGATTGCCAGTCCTTTCTGCGAACGAAATTTGACCGGTCTGATTGCCGGCCGGCTGAAAGACCGGTTTATGCGGCCGGTCGTGGTTCTTACTACTGAAGAAAAAGCCAAAGGTTCCGTCAGGAGTATAGACGCCTTTGATTTGACCGAAATATTGCCGCAATGCGAAGACTTGCTAATAAATTATGGCGGGCATAAGAAGGCCGCCGGCTTATCTCTTTGCTTTGAAAACATTGAACCTTTTAAGAGGAGAATGGAAGAGCTGGCCAGGACAAGATTGAATAAGAATGAGTTGGTTACTGAAGTAGCCATCGAGGCCCAGATCAGCGTGTCTGATATCTCCTTTAATTTAGTCGATCAATTAGCCAGGCTATCTCCTTTTGGAACGGACAATCCTGAACCTATTTTCAGCAGCGCCGGGATAAGGGCCCTGGAAGTAAAAAAAATGGGTGATACTCAATCACATCTTAGACTGCTAATGGAAGACAATGGTGATACTATCACCGCGGTCGGCTGGAAAATGGGGGCATTAGCTCCCTTGATTCTGGAATCGGGTCATTGCGATCTGGCCTTTAAGGTAGAAGTAAACTCCTGGAAGGGAAGAGAGGAACTGCGGCTTAATTTAGAGGATGTGAGGGCTGCTGGTAATTAACAATGTAGCCGTTCACGGCTGGAAATTAGAAATTGGAAATTAGAAATTGGTGAAAAAGATGGCCTTGATCATCGTTTCGGCCAATAGTGCTTGACCAAGTAGTTGCAGAGCTT
>JASEGY010000553.1 GCA_030019105.1 bacterium
TTTCTTTAAGAAACCTGGTTTCTGGTCACGCGGGAGAGGTTTTGGGATAGGCTCTAAGGAGTAATGATATGAACACGGCTCGAATACTGGTTGTTGACGATGAACTTGTAGTTTGCCGGAGCGTTAAGAAAATCCTTGAGAAAAAAGGATACAGGGTAGAGATGACCCAACAGGGTGAAGACGCCTTGCATATAATTGGCAGGACGGAATTTGATCTATTAATAGTAGATTTAAAGATGCCGGGAATAGATGGGATAGAGATTCTCAAAAATGTAAAAGAGATACAGTCCGAAGCTGCTGTTTTAATGATTACAGGCTATCCAACTGTAGAGACTGCGGTGGAGGCGATGAAATCGGGCGCTTTTGACTATATCGTAAAACCTTTCTCTCCTGATGAACTCTTCATAACCGTTGAAAGGGCATTGGAGACAAGAAGATTAAAAGAGGAAAACCTGCTTCTCAAAAAGAGACTCATGGGAGTAAAATTCCCTGGTATCATCGGGGATAGTAAAAAGATGCAAGAGGTGTTCGCCTCAATAGAAAAGGTTGCCCCTACATCGGCCACCGTATTGATCTCAGGCGAGAGCGGAGCAGGGAAAGAGCTTGTGGCCAGGGCAATCCACAACCTGAGTAAAAGGTCTGAAAAAAGATTTGTCGCTGTAGACTGCGGGGCCTTCTCTTCTGAACTTTTGAAAAGTGAGCTCTTCGGACATATGAAAGGTTCATTCACCGGAGCGGTTTCAACAAAGAAAGGTTTATTTGAAATTGCTGATGGTGGAACTATATTCTTTGATGAGATAGCAAACATGGATATGGATGTCCAGGGCAAAATCTTAAGAGTGCTCCAGGAAAGGGAGTTTGTTCCATTGGGAGGGACTGAACCCCGGAAGGTGAATGTCAGATTGATTTCAGCTACTAACAGAGACCCGAAGAAGATAGTAGATGAAGGCAAATTCAGAGAGGACCTCTTTTATAGAATCTATGTTGTCCCTATCCATATTCCACCCCTGAGGGAAAGAAAGGAGGACATTCCCTCTTTGGCCTACTATTTTCTGCAAAAATTTGCCCCGGACGATGAAGAACCTTACGATATTTCTCCAGGGGCGATGGAAAAACTCATAGACTATGATTGGCCGGGTAATGTAAGACAACTCGAAAATATTATTCAGAGAGCAATTATAATGGCCGGGGAGAGGAAAATTGAACCGAAACACCTCCTTATTGCCCCCAAAGCCGGAGGGAGCCCACATCCGCATTATATCCCCAAAACGAATGAGGAACTTAAAAAGATGAAAAAGGTCTATCGGCAGGAGGCGGTTGAGTGGCTGGAGAGGAATTTTGTGATTTGCGCGCTTGAGAGCAATGACTGGAATATAACCAGGGCCGCCGCCTCTGTAGATATGCAGAGGACCAATTTTCACACCCTCATAAACAAATACCACCTGAAAGAGAAGTAACGGAAGCGTTCAGCTATCAGGTGTCAGCAATCAGGGCCTTATCCATCGTTTGGGCAAAAAGTGCTTGAGCAAATTGGGTGTTGTAGTTGCAGAGCTTGCTCTGCCGTAATGTCGAGCAAGCTCGACCACTACAAAATTGATCCCATTGCCCAAACGATGGACAAGGCCGCAATCAGCTTACGTTGCCTTTTCTCCCGCCTTTAAGTCGAGTGCTGTATAAAATAAATATACTTGTATGAAAAAAATATACACTCGCTAACCCCTTTTCTTTTCTTCATTGTAGTCCCTTCTGGTGTATAAAATTTTTATACACATCAATTGCCTGGCCTTCCTCTAACCTTAAACTATACCTACACTTAAAACTATAGTGAAAGTTGGCATACTTTTTGCTACTAAGAAAATTACTGCGAAACAGCAAATGCTGTGTAGCAGCAAGGTGATGAAGCCTGGGGTTTTAACCCCAAGAACAGAGAACAATGTTGAATGCACCCTGAAAGGGTGCGGGAAGGGACAGATGTGCCGCGCCCCTTCAGGGCGCATTTTATCATCGACATCGGTTCCTGGGGTTGAAACCCCAGGCTTTATGCCTTCACCCCTTTGGGGTGGGGGTGAAGACAAGACCGACCCCTTCCGCATCCCTGGCAAAAAGAGGGTCGAATTTATCCGAAAGTCGGCCTTGTCCATCGTTTCGGCCATTAGGGCTTTCCAGAAATATTAATCGGTAGGCACAGGCTTTAGCCTGCGAGATGTCACGCAACCTAAAGGTTGCGGCTACCAATTTTGGAATCCACTCCTGGCCGAAACGATGGACAAGGCTCGAAAGTCTTACGGTTCGAAGAACGCGAAGCGACCAACCTTGAACCTTGAACCTTGAACCTTGAACCTTGAACCTTGAACCTGA
>JASEGY010000554.1 GCA_030019105.1 bacterium
CGCAATCGTAACATTCTCGCGGACAACGCAAATGTTGCGGGGTAATATTATATTGACGACGTTCTTTTTCTGATAGTTCATCAGACTGAAGGCCTTCAAGCTCTTTGGTCGCTGATATCTTGTCGAGAGAATTGTTGTTGTCCATAGGTTATTCACCTTGTGCCAACGCGGAAAAGTATTTCTGAATGGTATTATTGGTAATCTGGATATTTTGGATGCTTGGGTTTTTCGCACGACTTTTAGCCCAGGGGCTATCTGGCCGGTGAGACATGTTCGACAGCTTCAAACTAGTAAACCCACCGTAGACCTCCCAAATTTTTTCAAGTAACGTTTGAACAAATTGGTCAGAGTCATCGATGTTTGGAATTACTATTTCGAAAGAATCCCGATCAAAATCCCGTGCGTGTCGTTGTATTGGACTACCACCAAACTCTTTGAATTCATGGTATAATGACGGGATTACAGGGCCGTAAGGCCATGCTTCGATGAATTCGTCAATCAGCGGCGCTCCCCTTAGACCTAAGTGCCACCCGTTGGCGTAATAGATCAACTTTTGCAATTTCAACGGGTCGAGAGTCTCTCTTTTTCTCGCCGCAATCTCCAGAAAAGCATTTGCTATTGCCTTTGCTGAGTACACCATCACTTTTATCCTCCTAACTTCTTTTCTAAACACTCTAACCGGGCATAAATAGACGGAACATAGCGAACATAGCTCCGATAATGACATTAATTCCAGATGCCTACTGTCCACCGACTACCGGCAAGCCCTCAAAACAAAAGAAAGGCGTGATCACACCCCCATAAGTTTCTGTTTTTTGACCTAAGCCTGCCAGTGAGTTAAAGCTTTCATAGATATTCCCGGCTACCATGCAGTCTTTTATCCGGCCAACTATCTCACCTTGTTTAACCAAAAATCCAAGACTGATATTGACTGAAAATTCACCAGCCAACATATTGCTCTGCCCGCCGCCCAGAACCTGATCCACAATAATCCCTTCTTTCATGTTGTTAATAGTTTCATCCCAGTCCATATTTCCTGGAGAAACGATGATATTACTCGAGGCAGGAGACGGAAGAGAATCAAAACTACGATAACCGCTTCCGGTTGATTTCTTCCCGGTAAGGGCAGCCGTTTGAAGGTCAAAGAGGAAATTCTTCAAGACACCATCTTCGACAATAGGAATTTTTTGAGTTGTAATCCCTTCATCATCTATCGGGGCGCTACCGGAACAAAAATCAAGGCCGGCATCATCATAGATCGTGATTTGCGGATCAAAAATAGACTCCCCTAACCTGTCTGTCAGAGGAGAACTCCCCTTTTGGACCATCTTTCCATTAATTCCCATCTCCACAGAGTGAAGAAGGGTGGGAACCGCTTTAGGGGTAAATATGACCGGATACGTTCCTGAAGCAAGTTTGGCCGTTTGTTTAGAAAGGATAAGCTTTTCTTTGATTCGATCAATGATAGAGTCTGTTGACTCAATTATCCCGGCAGAGCTGTAATAATCGTAAACAGATAACAGGCTGTCTTCTTTTACCTGCAAGACATCTACGTACAGACTGAAAGATGATTTTTCATACCCTTCATCCAGGCCGGATGAATTAATTATCCTGGTTCTGCCTATTGTTTTATCTATTTCTACGGTACAATTGCAATCAGGATGATCTTCCAGAATGGCCGCAATGATTTTTTCCCCTTGCTCAACTGCCTCTTTAGCTGTGAAATTAGTTACTTTTTCATCACAAGTACGAACAGGATTTTTTATGCCCTTACCGGGGAATTCAAAAGCAGCAGTTTGGCCAAAGCGGCTGACCTCCAGGGCATTCTCGGCTAATTTTGACCTCTCAGACAAATCAGTAGTTGACGAAAAACCAAGTTTACCTTCTCTTATTACCCGCAGACCCCAACCAGAGGCATCTTTTTCCCTGATATATTTAAGATGATTATTTTCAAACTTAACAGAGTTTGAATTGGCCTGGGCTTCGATTACTTCTGCATTGGCAACTCTTTTCAGAGCATAGGCAAGAATACTTTCCATTAATGGGCTCCTTTACTTCTATTTTAGTATACACAATAATTGCTCCTTTGTCAAGAACCAAACCGCTATTTTTTGTTTAGGAGATAATCGACACGGTTATCAAAGAGAAAACCCGGCAAGACAGAAAAACGAGGAGGCTTTAGGTTTTTAAGAAGGTTGATATTTCTTGCAGCGCTATAGAAGACAAAGAGGTTAATGGAAACGGGTTCCTCTTATGATTGGCTCCCCTCCATAAATATTAGGGTCTCGAACTATATAACGTGGATTTCGACACCCCTTTGGGAAAAATCTCGATTTTCTAAGTGCCG
>JASEGY010000555.1 GCA_030019105.1 bacterium
TATAGCCTATCTTGAATTCGCTTACCCCAAAATATTTATCTTAAGAGCTATATTTAAGAAGGTTATGCACTATGGTCAGGGTTGACGGAAACTTCCCAGGCTCACACCAGAACCACTCAATTTTAATCTGAAATCCCTTAACTGTGGTCGAAGGGATAATATTACCTTCCAGCGGACGTTTTACAAATCGGCCGTCTACATGCAAATCGTAAATAATTACTTGCTGCTTTGGTTGGTCAATCAGCCAGAATTCACGTATACCAATTTGTTCATATTGAACCTGTTTAGTGACTATTTCTCGACAACTATCATGAGGAGAGACAATTTCTATTGCCAAATCAGGGGCCTCAACAAGCTCGTTTTTATGAATGATTGACAGGCGATCCTTGCTCACGAATAATAGATCAGGCTCTCGCGCGGTATACTTTGTAATCCGGACGGCTGTCCGGGAACCCAAAATCTGCCCTAAGTTCCGCTCCTCAACATATAAACTAAGTAACTTATGGAGAAAATCAAAAAGCGTTTCGTGTTGATAAGAAACCGGCGATTTCATAAATATAATTCCCTCTATAAGTTCGGCGTTAGTGTCTTCATTTACCAGTTCGTAGAAATCATCTACAGTTAGTGGCCGGTCAATAGAAAATATTGTTCCTGGGGCCAGTTTCAAGGGGGGCACCGACATCCTGGGAGAAAAGGTCTCAACAACCTTTGTTTCAACCATTGCACGGCTCCTTTCTTCTCCAAAGCTAAACTACTTTGGTTATCTTACCTGTCTTAAGACAGCGAGCACAAATTCGAACCCGCTGATGTTGACCATTTTCAACAATCTTAACAGATTGAAGATTGGGCAGCCATCTCCGTTTTGTCTTTCGGTTGGAATGACTAACCTTGTTGCCTGCCTGAGGCCCTTTACCACAAGAGTAACATACCTTTGCCATAATATTAATTACCTCGCTTGCTTTAGAATAATTGATGATTGGGTGTCAGGTGACCTCAGTAAACATCTGATTACTAAACACCTGTCACTAAACTAAGAACCTATTCCAAACTCTCTCCCGCGTGACCAGAAACCAGGTTTCTTAAAGAAACCTGGTTTCTATCCCCCGGTTTCTGGTTTCTATCCCCCCGGTTTTAGGATAGACTCTAATTATACAACATATTTCCATTATTATCAAGTACTTTTTTGTATATGTTCAGCATTCACCGCAGAGGCATAGAATGACAAGAAGGCGTAAAATAAAAGTAATTGCAAAATCCCAACTGGCAATACTCCCCGAGTTGACATTAGTTATTGGTTTTGGGCTGTTGCTTTTTATCCCCTTCCAATGGACTAAGTCCATATCTGTCTTTGTCGTTAGCCTTATCCTGGCTACGGGACTTTTTGCATACTTCTGTTATCTTTTATTTAAGACCAGACAAGAAGAAGCTGAAGCTCAAAATCAGGAGCGAACTAATTATATCAGTTCCCTGGCAGGCGGCCTGGTACATGAAATAAAAAATCCCTTAAACTCTCTCAATCTAAACCTTCAACTACTCAAGGAAGAATTGGAAGAGAGGCGAACAGAAGAAAAAGGAAAGGATCAGGAACTGATCTCTGAAATCCAGGAGGAACTAAATCGTCTGGATGAAATTTTAACAAATTTTTTGAGACTTGCCCGACCACCGGAACTCAACTTGAAGACAGAAAACTTGAACCAGGTTCTGGAAGAAATTATCCGCTTTGTAGAGCCGGAATGTCTTCGAGATAAGATTGAAATAAACAAAGCCTTCCGGAACCTCTTACCCCTTGTTTCCCTGGATAAGCGACAATTCAAAGGCGCTATCCTCAATCTCATCCTTAATGCCAAGGCAGCCATGAAGAATGGAGGCAGACTAAATATCTCTACCTGGGACGAAGGAAACGAACGCTATCTTAGTATATCAGATACCGGCTGTGGTATTTCAAAAGAAAGCCGGAAAAAGATCTTTGACCTTTTTTATTCAACTAAAGAAGGCGGCTCCGGGCTGGGACTGCCTATTGTCCAACAAGTTATCCATAACCACAATGGAAGGATTGAATGCCAAAGTGATGAAGGGAAAGGCACCACCTTTACTATCAGCCTGCCGGCAGCAAATAGCTAAGGGTTAATCATTTGAGTGCAACCAAAATAAAACATAACCACAGATTTCATAGCGCAGCATAGCCGCAACCAAATTCAAAACAATAGAACACGGATAACACGGATGATACGGATTCTCACGGATTAAAAGTAAAAATCTGTGAAAATCCGTGCAATCCGTGTCATCTGTGTGCTATAGTGTTTAAGAAAAAGATTTTGGGGTTGGCTATCCTTTGGAGTTCAGGCT
>JASEGY010000556.1 GCA_030019105.1 bacterium
GCAATCGTAACATTCTCGCGGACAACGCAAATGTTGCGGGGTAATAGTATAATCCGCTCTTTCTTTATGTTTTAATTCTTCTCTGACTATTCTTTCTCCTATCTGCCAGTAAGTCTGCACTCTGATATTATCAACAGCCTTGTAAGCTTTTGTAAGACCTTTTTGAAAGATAGATTTAATTTCTGCAAGAAGTTGATCATATCCTTCCAGTCTTTCAGGTTGTTGTTTGGATTTTATAAGTTCCTTAGCCATAACGACTCCCCTGGATTGCATCCATAGATAGTTGCTTCATTCTTGCTCGACAAAACATTTCAGCTTATAACTCAAGCATTTGTCAATAAAAAAGTAACAAGACGCCGGAAGGAATGACAATGGGATCAGACTTGAAACTTGAAATCATCTAATTTTTCTATTGCCCCCTCTATTTCTCCCATGCTCTTAATTATACTCCCCAAACCATCCAAAGTCAACCAGATTTCTTGTATACGAATTAAGCGAATTTAGTTTAGGGTAGGGGACGTAGGTAAAAAACGCAAAAAACAGTTGGCATAAGTCAGTACTACTGGCTCTGATAGTGATACTGAGTTAAAAGACAAGCTATTAGGGTGATTTCTTACGTTTTTTACCTACGTCCCCTCGTATCCAGGCGCAGCCCGTAAGTTCCATGACTGTGCCTATACATTTATTTATTGAACAGACTACTGCCTCTTCAAGATCGTTTTTGTGGGTTGTAAGAGTTTAATCTTGAGTAAGCTACTTCTCAGAAAAACAGCGAACTGCTAAAAACAAACTTGAAGAGGCATTAGTCACTAAGGCACAAAGACACAAAGGAATATAATTAGTAGTCTGGTGGTCTGATACCTGGAAGTTTACTGGCACAGGACTTACAACCTACCAGGCGAGCAGACCCCAGTTATTTCTGTAATCTTGGTGTCTTAGTGTCTTGGTGGCGTGAACGGTTACGTATCTTTAAGAAGGCATCACCTCCCACATTTCTTAAGATTACCTTTGTCCGTTCAGAGCCAGTTCGAACTCTTCCAGCGACGCACATCGGACTGCACAGCGCAGGAGGGATTTCAAGAGGTCTCTGTCCTCTATTCGGTTTACAGCGTTGGAAATGAAAGATGGAGCTTCACCAAACCGCTCTTTCAATGCTTCCAATACCATCTCTCTACCTTCTGCCAACAATCCCTGCTGCATTCCCTTTTGTAATCCCTTTTTCATTCCAATTCTCTCAAAACTGGTAACATACGGCATCTTCTTCACCCCCTCTAATTCTTTTATTTCTTCTCCGATCAACTCTTCTTCTTCATCGCTTAGTTGCAGAACCCAATCGATGAACTCTAACAATCCTTTTATCTCATCCTTTTTGTAGCCTCTTTCATACAACTTCCTTGTTAGATACAGCTTGGTATTGAACTTTTTCCCTTTTCGTTTGGCCCGTTCCTTTTCTTGAGAGGCCAGGACTACTAAGGCTATTGGATTAGGGTCTTGATCCAGCTCATCTTTATCATAATCCATCAGCCTGAAAGAGAGATAACAAAACTCTACCCCACTACCGTAAGTTTTAAGCTCGTATCTTCCCTCTTCTGCAACTTTCTTGGGCCCGGTCAATATGGCCATACTCACTATTCTCCGGCCATAGTCGTCAAATATCTTATAGAAATATCTAAACATCCGAAGGGAGAAGTCCTTCTTTGGATCCCCTTCAACTTCTATATGAACCAGAATCCATTGTTCCTCTCCAGATTTAAGGTAAACTTTGACCAGCTTGTCAACATATTTGGCACCCTTTGTGGCTTTTAAAGACAACTGTTCCATCTCCTTGTCCAGGAAGTCAACTCCCTTTGAGAAATCCACATCTTTGTAGAGATCAGGAACAAAAAAGCGCAAAAGCTGGGGGAAGAATCGCTCGATAATCTTCTTCCAGGCTTCATCAAAATAAGCCCAGTATCTATCTTGTGTTGGCATAGTTCCCCTCTTTTAGGTATCTAATAACACCTCCGCCAATTAAAACTCCAACTCCTACTGCAATGACGAATACAGCTAATTTTCTAAAATCCATCTAACTGTCCTCCTTTTCCCTAATATCTTTTATCAAATGAATTATGAGTCCCGATCCAAAACCAAACGTAAACATCCCGGTCGATAAAATAAGTGGCCCGATAGCCCATGCCGACAGTTACCTCGAAGATTTTAAACTTTTTGTCATGTTTTTAAACTTCCACATCCATTTCTCCTGGCATTTTCGCTTCAATCACATCTTTAACTTCTTGAAAATGTGTATCTTAGCGCGGCCTCTGGCCGCAACCAAACCAATTTTGGATTGCAGATTGCGG
>JASEGY010000557.1 GCA_030019105.1 bacterium
AATCCTAAAGGATTAACTCCGAAAGCTACATAGCCTATCTTGAATTCGCTTACCCCAAAATATTTATCTTAAGAGCTATAGGAAGTAAATCAAGATACTTCCCATTTCCTAATTTCCCATTTTCGATTTGAGTGGCCGAAACGATGATCAATGCCTTGAATGGAATTAATGGTATAATCTATCTGGTCTTCAGTATTAAAATATCCTAAGCTAAACCGAACCGTGCCCCCAGGAAATGTCCCGATTGTCCGGTGAGCGGAAGGGGCGCAGTGCAGGCCTACTCTGGTCATTATCTTGAAATTTTCGCTCAAGATATAGCCGACGGTGGAGGAGTCAATGCCCTCTATGTTAATAGAAACAAGCGCCGTTTGTCGATTTGGGTCCTTAGGGCCATAAATCTTGACCTGTTCCATTCCTTCAAGTCCGGACAAGAGACGGGCCAGGAGCCTTTTTTCTTTTTCCCTTATTTTATCTATCCCCTCTTTAAGGATGAACCTTACGCCGGCCCCCAGACCAGCCAGGCCAGGCGTATTATGAGTTCCACTTTCGTACCGGTCAGGGGTGAAGGCCGGTTGGTCTTCTTCCTCTGATTTACTCCCTGTGCCTCCCTGGAGAAGCGGCTTCAAGATTAACCCTTCCCGGATGTACAATCCCCCTGTCCCCTGGGGGCCAAGCATACCTTTATGGCCTGTAAAGGCCAATAGATCAATCTTCATCTCTTCCACATCGATCGGATAAACTCCCGCTGTTTGGGCTGCGTCTACCATAAAGGGGATATTGTGGTCATTAGCTAACCGGCCTATCTGAGCCACGGGCATAATAGCGCCCGTTACATTAGAGGCATGAACGATTACGATCAGCCTGGTATTGGGTCGAATAGCGGATTCTAATTTCCCCGGATCAAGATGACCTTCTTTCGAACAAGGGATAGCGGTCGTTTCAATCCCTATTTCTTTTTCAAGGAAACGAAGGGGGCGGCTAACCGAATTATGTTCCATACTGGTAGTGATAACATGATCGCCGGGTGTAAGTATTCCTTTTATTCCCAGGTTAAGGGCCTCAGTAGCATTCAAGGTGAAGATAATTCGGGATGAATCGGTTATGCCAAAGAGGTTAGCGACTGCCTCCCTGGTCTCAAAAAGGATGCGGCCGGCTTCAATAGAGAGAGAATGCCCTGATCGGCCGGGACTGGCTCCTATCTCTCGCATAAAATGATCTACGGCTAAGTAAACCTCCTCCGGCTTGGGCCAGGAGGTAGCGGCATTGTCCAGATAAACCATAATCAAGCGCTCCTCAAAAGATGGGCATTGTTCATCGTTTCGGCCAGTGAGACTTGCACCCGCACCTTCCCGAAAGCTTCAAGCTTTCGGGAAGGTCGCTATTGGCCGAAACGCTGATCATCGCCAAAAGATGCAATCAAGTCTATCATTACCGGGACAACTTGTCAAGTCTTTTTGTCCTGGGTGAGCTTCGGTGTGTGACTTTATTTTACCAACCGTCCATCAGGAGTAAACGCCATCGGCTTGGTGCGGCCAGCACGGAATTCTGCCGCTACCTCGCGGGCAATGGTCCTCAGTTCGTCGTGGGATGCCGCAAATTGTTGATCCCATTGCTCCTCGTCGGCGCAAATTTGATCTTTGTTTTCACCAAAAAGATCAGATTCTGACATGGATGTCAAGGGATGTTGTTTTACAAAGAGCGCAAAGTCATAGACGCTCGGCAAGCGGTCAGATGGCAAAGTCATTACTACACTCACCACCTGTTGATAGGTAATCGTGTCTGTTTGCATAATTTTGACCCTCCATAGATTCATCCGCAGCTGTAACTATCTTGCGGTTATAGTCTAACGAAAAAATAAGCGGTAAGCGAAGCGAATCCGCTTCATACATAGTGTGGGTTCATCGCTTCAATTCGTCTGCGAGAGCAGCAGCGCGAGTCGCCGCAGCACGCAACTCAACTTCGACCAGCGCCTCCAGGTCGGCTTGCTCCCCAGTTGGCAGAGGTTGTCCCGTATCTCGGCCTATACGCCAGCGCCTCATCAACTCAGCCAGTCGCTGTTGTTGGCCCACGTTAAAGAAGCGATCCGGACGCAGACTTTGAACAATTATCAGCGTGCTATCTTCGTCTTCAGACAGCTGTGCAGTCAGGGCGTCCAATGCCTCCCCGGCAGTATTGCCGTGTGATTGCCTATTTCCAGCTACGGCACAATAGGAGGCATCGGCCTTCTCGGTTGGTATAGGCAAGATTGCTACTTTTGTCATCGTGATTACCTCTTCATGGTCATTCTGCTATACTCAGCACGGTCATAAATAGTGATTTTGAATAGGTTGTAAGTTGT
>JASEGY010000558.1 GCA_030019105.1 bacterium
AGCCTGAACTCCAAAGGATAGCCAACCCCAAAATCTTTTTCTTAACCACTATATTTCTGGTTAGCCCGCGCCCAGGGGGGATGACTTTCAGTCATCCCCCCTTACCCCACTCTTAACTGAAAAATTCCTTCCTGATATAAGAGGCCCTGCCCATCACAGTAAACAGTAAGCAGAGCCTTGGCTCAAAAACGGCCTTCTCCCAGTCTTACAAATCCATCCGCAATTTTTTCACTTGACATAACTTGAAGAGTTAGGTATACTAATCACATCATGTTTGAAAGCCTGAGCGAAAAACTTTCTGCTGTCTTTAAAAATCTTCGGCGCAAAGGCAAGTTGAGCGCTAAAGATATTGCCCTCACTTTACGGGAAATCCGATTAGCCCTCTTAGAAGCCGATGTAAACTTTAAGGTAGTCAAGGAGTTTATCCGGCGGATCAAAGAAAGGGCAGAGGGAAAGGAAGTCCTGGAAAGCCTCACCCCTGCCCAGCAAGTGGTTAAGATTGTCCATGAAGAGCTAATCGGCATCATGGGTGAGTCATCTAACCAATTAGAACGTGCGGCTCAAGGGCCAACAGTAATTATGCTGGTTGGCTTACAGGGATCAGGTAAGACTACCACTGTGGCCAAGTTGGCCAAGCACCTCTCCGGCAATGGACAAAACCCATTAATGGTGGCGGCTGATACCTATCGGCCGGCGGCTATTCATCAACTTAATGTCCTGGGTGAAAATCTTAAGCTGCCTGTTTTTGATATGGGCGCTGAAGCTGATCCGGTAGATATAGTTAACGCTTCTGTCTCCCGGGCAAAATCAGCTAACTATGATACCATTATTCTTGACACAGCCGGCCGGCTTACTTGTGACACTGAAATGATGGCTGAACTCAGTCGAATGAAAGAAAAAACATCTCCTGCCGAGATCCTGCTGGTGCTTGATGCTATGACCGGTCAGGATGCAGTCAATACAGCCGAGGCCTTTCATCGGGAGTTGAATATTAGTGGAGTTATCCTGACGAAGCTCGATGGTGACGCCAGAGGTGGAGCAGCTCTTTCTATCAGGATGGTGACCGGGTGTCCCATAAAATTTGTGGGCGTAGGAGAAAAAATAGAGGCCTTAGAACCCTTCTATCCTGATCGAATGGCAGGCAGAATCCTGGGTATGGGCGATGTATTGACCTTAATTGAAAAGGCCGAGCATCAGGTTGATGAAGCCAAAGCCAAAGAACTGGAAAAGAAACTCTTCTCTCAACAGTTCACGCTGGAAGACTTTCTGGAACAAATCCAACAGATCAAACTTCTGGGGCCCATTGACCAGATGCTTAGTATGATCCCGGGCATGGGAAATATGGCAAAACTTCCGGCAGGTTGGTCAGGGGAGCGTGAAATGGCTAAGGTGGAGGCAATAATCAACTCCATGACTAAAGAAGAACGGCAACGTCCTGAAATCATCAAAGGAAGCAGAAAGAGACGAATTGCGGCTGGAAGCGGAACCCGGGTGAATGAAATAAATCGCTTGCTTAACCAGTTTCAGCAAATAAAGTCATTAATGAAAAACATAGGTGGCAAGGGGAGAAAGGGTAAAAAGGGATTATTCTCTTTTATGAACTAACGCAATTGCTGGCATTGGTCATCGTTTCGGCCACTCAAGTCGAAAATGGGAAATGGGGAATTAGGAAATGGGAAGTATCTTGATTTACTTCCTATTTCCCATTTCTTATTTTTAAATGGCCGAAACGATGACCGTGGCCCAATTGGGCATTGATCATCGTTTCGGCAATTTTGGGTAGGTTGGGTTGAGGAACGAAACCCAACAATCCACGGTGGTGTTGAGTTTCGCTCCGCTCAACCCAACCTGCCAATTTCGTAAATTGCCCAAACGATGATCCATGCCAAAATCCGCAATCCGAAATCCGCAATCCGAAATGAGAAGGGGAGGTATAAAAAATGGTCAAGATACGACTGGCACGAATGGGTGCCAAGCACAAGCCTTATTATCGAATTGTAGTCGCTGATGCACGGATGCCACGAGATGGACGATTTATTGAGTCTATCGGTTATTATCATCCGGTAGCCAGACCAACCAAAGTAACCAGGGTTGACCAGGAAAAAGCTTTAGAGTGGTTAAAGAAAGGGGCTCAGCCGACAAACCCGGTTAAAAGGATCTTCACCCGGGAAGGAGTATTGAAACGGTTTAAAGAGTCAACAACCGTAAGCACAAATGTAGAACCGGAAATGACAAGTGTTAGCGATGAGCCATCAGTAGAAACTGTAGCATAGCGTATTATAGCTCTTAAGATAAATATTTTGGGGTAAGCGAATTCAAGACAGGTTATGT
>JASEGY010000559.1 GCA_030019105.1 bacterium
CACGCAAGAGTGCTTAATAATATTGGGGCGGATGATGATGGAAAGAATATCGAGATATTATTTGGAGCTTTGGCAATGCAGGAATGGGGGATTCGGTTAAATCTTGAAGAAGAGAAATTAGACCTGAGCCACTATCCGAAGGAATTTGTGGAATTTTGAGCGAAGTGGCACTCTGACCAGCGATACGAGGTTCACTGAAGACTTCAGGCAACGTCGGCATCGGGACGACGAGTCCAGAAGCGAAACTGGAAGTGGCTGGCAATGTCAAAATAGCAGATGGGACCCAAAGGGACGGCAAGGTTTTGACCTCCAATGCCAATGGAGTAGCGAGTTGGCAAACGGCAACAGGAGGAGGGTTGCAGAATTATGCAACAGGGACCTCAAGTGGAAAGTCCGTAAGTTACACCGATGCTGGGCAAACCATTGACCAGGACGAAACGATAACACTTGGTTGGAGACCCAAATTGGTTATTCTCTACGGACAGACACATGCCCAAGCATGGAGTAAAGACGTCTACAAAAAAGGGAGAATAGAATATGTTGGTTCAGCCTCAACCGGTACAGGTATGACCTTTGTCGATGCTGTAGGAGGGGGTGTTTATGTTTCTATAATAGATTTGGGAGCTACCAGCATCTCGGCTTCTTATATTGATAGTGGTATAGGTATTACAGTAACCCTATCTGTGTTTGAATTCACAGATACAGGATTTGTAATAAGAACCAGATTTTCTACGGCACACAACGGCGGAGGCAAGGGTGATTCAAGCCAAATAAGCTGGGTAGCATTGAATTGAAAAAATGATGCTTACCAAAAAGATACTTTTGCAGATATTAAGGAATCAGTTGGCGAAGTGAGAAAGGCAAGACATGGTTAAGGTGGTCGTTGATACTAATCTCTTTGTCCGAGCGATGTTAAAGGGGAAAATTACTGCTCCTTTACTTGAAACCTTCCTGAACAGAAAGGAGGTAGTAAGCAATGGCCAAGGATAAGTATAAAGTGAGTCAGAAAGATGACTGGATTGACGCTATTCCTATTCCCACAACCCACACGGTTGTGGTAAAGGATAATGCCACTGGTCAGGAAGTTAAAGCAAGTGCTGCCACCGTAGAAAAGGCCACGGAAATGGCGTGGGAGAAAATGGAGAAACTTCAGGAAAAGAAGTGAGTGTTTTTCCTGAAGGGAGAAGCTGAGTATAAGAAGCAACTATCTATGATACAATCCAGGAGAGTTGTTATGACTAAAGAACTTATAAAATCCAAACAACAACTTGAAAGAGTGGAAGGATATAATTAGCTTCTCGCAGAGATTAAATCTATCCTTCAAAAAGGTCTTACTAAAGCTTATCAGGTAGTTGATAATATCAGAGTGCAAACTTATTGGCAGATAGGAGAAAGAATTGCCAGGGAAGAATTGGGCGTCCTTCAAAAACCAGTTAACACTTTAAAAACAAAATTTTTCTTTGCACTTGGCAACCCTTTCATAATCAAAGTGTTAGTGAAGCAATAAAGTTTTCAAACTGTTAACTACTTTTTTGCTTTTTTGAAGGGTGCCAGAAAGTTAGAAGAAAAATAAATGGGGAAAGAGTACAGCAATTCTCAGATGTCACCTAAGTTATTTATTATCAACGGTATAAAAATCAACTTAGGCTAAGTTGGATGAAGAGGACCAAGAAATTATCGAAGTTGGAGCATACCGCCGGGGCATTGTGGAAGAGTTAGAGAAGGCCCACATCTATATTGAGCAGCTCCATAAACAGAATAAAGAACTCTATCAGCAGAATAAGGAACTCCATCAGCACATCAAAGCATTGGAGGAAAGACTGGCAAAATTGGAGGCAGAACACAATGCCGGGCAATAACTCCATCGGCTCTCGATCGTTCAGGATATGTATCCTGAACGTTGTGGTGAAAAATGGACATATATTCCTTGCCCATATTCCCCTCAGGATGAATATCCTGAGCGATCAGAGTAAGAAGTAGAAAAGGAGGAGGTATCGATATGTCTGAAAGATTCAAAGTAGGAGAATATTATGTTGTCTATGAGCAGGATGAGGATGGGTATTTCATCGCCTCTTGTCCCTCAATTAAAGGGTGTGTAGCGGCTGGTAAGACCCTGGATGAGGCCTATCAGAATATTCAAGAGGCGATAGAGAGTTGTCTGGAGGCTTTAGAGAAAGTAAAAGGAGTTGTTCCCGAAGAAAAATTTCTTCACGAACAGATTGCAGAGATGTCATTTGTAAGAGTAGGTGTATAATGGCAGATCGATATGTTAAACTAACGGTATGTTCATATAAGGAGCTTGCCGGAAAGTTAGAAAGAGCCG
>JASEGY010000055.1 GCA_030019105.1 bacterium
AGCCTAAAATCCGAAATATAGCTTGCTTTAGCTTTCGTGTGCCTCATTGTTTAATCTACGTTCTAAAATACAAAGGAGATGCTTATATGCCTAATGCCCTTTTAGTCTATCCGGAGTTTCCCCCGTCCTATTGGGGGTACAACTTTGCCCTGGATTTTGTTGGGAAAAGATCCTCCATGCCACCGCTTGGGTTGTTGACCATCGCCGCGATGTTCCCGGAAGAATATCAACTCAAAGTGGTTGATATGAATGTGAAGCCATTGACTGATGCCGACCTGGATTGGGCGGATATGGTTTTTACCTCGACCATGATTGTCCAAAAAAAATCACTACAAGAGGTTGTTAGCCGATGTAATCAGGCAAATGTTCCTATTGCCGCCGGCGGCCCTCATCCAACTTCGTTCTACGACGAAATTAAAGGCGTGGATTACCTCATCTTAAATGAAGCTGAATCTACCTTTCCTGAATTTTTAGATGACCTGAAAAAGGGCACAGCCAAACCTGTCTACCGCTCACCAGCGAAGCCGGATATTACAAAGACCCCTTTGCCCCGCTTTGATCTCATTGATGTGCATGAGTACGGCTCTATGGCCCTCCAGTTTTCTCGCGGCTGCCCTTTTGACTGTGAATTTTGTGACATCACCAAGTTATTTGGCCGGGTCCCCCGCACAAAAACAAATGAACAAATCCTGGCCGAGCTTAATCTTTTTTATGATCTTGATTGGCGAGGGCCTGTGTTTTTGGTTGACGATAACTTTATCGGAAATAAAAAAGAGGCCATGCGTTTGTTACCCGAAGTCGCCAGGTGGCAGAAAGAGAGAAACTATCCTTTTTACCTGTATACGGAAGCAAGCGTGAACCTGTCCGAGATGGAACCGTTAATGGAGGCCATGGTTGATGCTGGTTTTAATATGGCCTTTCTGGGAATCGAAACCCCAAATCCGGAGACCTTGTTGAAAACGAACAAACAGCAAAACACAAAGAAGGGAACAGAAAACTACCTCCTCAATGCAGTTCGCAAGATTCAAAAGAAGGGATTGGAAGTATGTGCCGGGTTTATCTTAGGCCTGGATGGCGATCGTGAAGATGTTTTTGATACGCAAATCCAATTTATCCAGGAAGCAGGTATCCCATTAGCCATGGTTGGGCTTTTAACCGCCTTGAAGGGCACGGACCTCTACGGTCGTCTCCAAAGGGAAGACCGATTGCTTGAAGAATCGACCGGTAACAACGTCAGTATAGACTTGAACTTTGAACCGGAGATGGATCGGCGAACCCTTATTGACGGATATAAACGGGTACTTTCTACACTCTACGATCCAACCCTCAAGAACTACTTTGAGCGTTGTCTTACCTTGCTAACACACATGAAACCGGCGGTAAGCGCTACGAGAGGTGTGGGTAAAGCTGAGGTAATGGCTTTACTAAAGTCAATCAAACGGCAGCTTTTCTCCAGACAGGGCCCGGCTTACCTGCGATTTTTAATAAAGGTTCTTAAACGTTCCCCGAAGATGTTCCCGGAGGCAGTTCGTTTCGCCATTATGGGATATCATTTCGAGAAAATCACGAGCCAGCAGATCGCTGTGGATAATTTTAAACAGTATTTAGAGGCTGAATTCGCCGCATTCAAGAAAACAGCGTCTCTCTTTGCCAAAGCGCAAAGCAGCCGGATCGGGGAAGTTGTTACTTGCGTTCAGGAACTGTTCGCTCGTGTCCACACGCAATATAAATATATTCACAAGGATTTCAGATACAGTGTGCAAGACGCCCTTGATGCCTTCCAGGAATCCGTAAAATCCCACCTTGATCAGCTTGTTGGTCCAGTCCCAATCAAAATTCAAAGCTTTAATTAGTAGTAAGCGTTCAGGTGTCAGGTGTCAGATTTGGGCCTTGATCATCGTTTCGGCCACTCATAAACTGCCAACCATGTAGGGTGGGTGGAGCGCAGCGCAACCCACCAACAGCTATGGTATACTTCAAGCGGTTATAAATCGCGAATGAGAAGAGGAGTTTAGGCTTCAGCCTTTCATTCCAAAGTTGTTTAGATTGAATGAAACCCTAAAGGGTAAAATCCAAAAGGCGTGATTTGAAAATCGCAATTTATGGCCGCTCGGAGTATAGGTTCCACTTCGTTTCACCCACCACAGTTGCAGGTGGGTTGCGCTACGCTCCACCCACCCTACTGTCTACTCACCTACTGACTGTCATCTACTGTTCAAGAAACCGGGTTTCTTAAAGAAACCCGGTTTCTTTGACGCGAAAAGGGGCCAATCAAATAAGGAGGTATACAATGCCTACTTTTTCAAAAAGAAGTTTCAGTAGCCTTCTTTGTGTCATCCTGGTTTTTCTGGCTCAATTTGCTTCAGCCCAGGAGAAGATTCTTAACTGGCAGATTGCTCCGCCCGGGGAGGATGTTATCCTCTGGCAGTATGGAGGCCGGGGGCCAGGGTATGGCCCCAATCAACTTACTTATCCTCATTCGGCTACTCTCCTTCAAAATGGAAATATACTCATCGGAGAAACCTGGAATAACAGGGCCATTGAAGTCAAGGGCTCTGATTATCCAAACTTTACCGCAGGCAGTGTGGTCTGGGATTATTCCGGTATAGGGTATGTCTATGATACGGAAGAACTTTCCAATGGGAATATCCTGATTGTTGCTCATACGGATGAACAGGGAATTGGTCTTGGCTTTGCTCAGGGTTATTATGTCGCCGAGGTGCCGCTCCACGGTAAGGTCGAGGATGCTGTCTGGCAGTATGGAACCCCCGGTGTCTCAGGAGGTGGTCACAATCAGCTTTATAGGCCGACTGATGCCGACAAGCTGTCTAACGGGAATTATCTGATTACCGACGCCGGGGATGGCCACCGGGTGATAGAAGTAGATCAAAACAGAAATATCGTCTGGGAATATGATCAATTAGTTACGCCGGTTGATGCCGACTATTTACCTGACCGGGGCACTTACCTTATTACTGACCGTGGAACAATGGGGACCCTTGATGATAATGACCGGATCATTGAGGTGGGAAAAACGGACAAAGCTATTCTCAGAGAATGGAAAATGGTAGGCGGAATCTGCTTGTGGGACCCGATGGATGCCGACATCTTAGACAATGGGCACATGATGATCTGTGACCGGAATAATAACCGGGTGATTGAGATAGATATAGATCCGGATAATCCCTCCGAGGTCCTGTCCGAGGTCCTGTGGGGATATCCGACACCGCTTTTTAACCCTTATGGAGCAAGACGCCTCAAAAACGGCTATACCCTGGTAACTGATGCCAGTAATCACAGGGTGATCATAGTCGGTCCCCAGCCCCAGAAAGAGGTGGATAAACCCGAAGCCTTCTCCCGAGAAATTCTTACTTACACCATTCACTATAAAAATACCGGTACAACCAATGCCCACGATGTTACTATTGAGGACAAAATCCCGGCCAAAACCATCTTTGTCGTCGGAAGTGTCACGGCGAATGGGGGCTCGGTTCAGTATTCAAATAACAACGGCGTGAGCTGGAATTATACCCCTGCCGGCTCAACTGATCCCCGGGTGACTCACCTTAGAATAATATACAGCACCATCAGTCCGCAAGGAACTAAATCACCGGCCTTTCAAGTAAAAATAGACGGCAGCGCTGCCTCAGGAGAACAAATCACCAATTTAGCCCTTATTACTACCGGTGAAATAGATATTGTTGTTTCTTCCAATGAAGTTAAGACCACTATTAGCGGGACCCTGAGTCAACTTCGCTTTACCGATGCCCAATATCAGGATGAGGATATTTACCCTTACAATGACACTATTTACCTGGAGCTGGCTGATGAAGATAAGGCCGGCGCCGGGGGACTCCAGGTGACGGTAAGCGCTCCAAATACTGGAGATAATGAAACTATTACCCTGATCGAAACAACTACCCCTGGTGTCTTCAGGGGAAGTCTGCCAAATAGTCTTACCCAGGGAGTGAATGACAACGACGGTACTCTGAAGGTAAACCGGGGTGATCCCATTACGGCCGGCTATACTGATCCACAGGATGCTGCTGATGTCTCAACCGATAACGCGGCCATAGCCAGCGCCACCCCCAGTACCCTCAGGTTTATGGATGACCAATATCAGCAGGATAAAGATGTCTACCCCTACGACGACACCATCTACCTGGAACTGACCGATGAAGATAAAGCCGGGGCCGGCAGCCTACAAGTGACGGTAAGTGACCCCACTACTGGAGATAATGAAACCATAACCGTGACCGAAACAACTACCCCGGGTGTGTTCAGGGGAAGCCTGCCGAACAGTCTCACCCAGGGAGGAAATGACAATGACGGCACTCTGAAGGTAAATCGAGGCGATCCCATCACGGCCGGCTACACTGATCTTCAATATCCACCCGATACTGCTACCGATACAGCGGCTATAGCCAGCGCTGCTCCTGATCTTACCTCAAGTTCAAAGGAGTCTTCCCTGGAGGATGCTAATAACGATGGTTATGGTAACCCGGGGGAGGAGATCAGTTATACCATCACTATTCGGAACACAGGTGGTGCCCCGGCTGAGAATGTGATCGTCACCGATCCCATCCCTGACTATACTACATACCTCTCTGGCAGTATCAGTGGTCGTAGAGGCAGTGAGACCGGCTTACCGGACAGTTTACGCTGGCAAATAGGGGCTATTCCCGCTGGAGCGACTGTAGTTCTTGGCTTCAAGGTCAGGATAAACGATCCTCTCCCACCTGGCGCCACCGAGGTCAGCAACTATGCCAGGCTCAAGGAAGACGATAATCCGGACACGCCGATCCCTCCACCACCTCCTGTACCGCTTGGCGAGCCTGATCTTAGCCATAGCTTAAAGAATGTTTCCTGGGAAGACACTAATTTCGATGGTCAGATCAATCCAGGAGAGGTACTTAGTTATACTATTACTATCCATAACAAAGGTAATGCCCCGGCAGAGAATGTCGTTGTGATTGATACTATTCCTGACTATACTACTTATATCCCTGGCAGTATCACTGGTACTGGGTGGAGTGAAGCTGACCTGCCCAATAGCCTACTACGCTGGCAGATAGGAACTATAGTCGCAGGGGATACAGTAACCCTTGGTTTCAGAGTCAGGATCAGTGATTCTCTCCCGGCCAGTGTAAAACAGATAAGCAATCAGGCGATAGTCAGTGGAACCAATATTCCGAAGGAGCCAACGGATGACCCCAGAACCCCTCAACCGAATGACCCAACTATAGAACCACCAGCCTGGGCCGATCTCTCTTCAACTTTCAAAACAGTATCCCTGGAAGAGACAGATAACGATGGATTCGCTGAGCCAGGCGAGGTACTGGCATACACTATTACCATCCAGAATACAGGTAATGCTCCGGCTAATAATGTGGTTGTCACCGATTCCATTCCTGGCTATACTACATACATCTCCGGCAGTATCACCGGTATTGGTGGGAGTGAGACACAATTACCGGACGGTTTACGCTGGCAGGTAGGGACTGTCACCGCCGGCGCCACCGTAGTTCTTGGTTTCAAGGTCAGGATAAACGACCCCTTACCGGTTAGTGTAAGCGAGGTAAGCAACCAGGGTATAGTCACCGGGAGCAATATCCCTGACGAGCCGACGGATGACCCCAATACCCCTGAGCCAAATGATCCAACGAAGAAAGTGGTAATTAAGAATCCGGACCTGTCCGGGACAACCAAGACGGCTTCTTTAGACAAAGACCTGAATGGAAACGGATTGGTTGACCCGGGAGAGACTATCCTCTATACCATTACGGTCAAAAATACCGGTGGGGGAGAAGCCACCGGCGTGGTGGTTACTGATACCGTACCCGAATATACCGCTTATGTTGCGGGAAGTATAGCCGGCCCCGGGGCGGATGATTCCAATGTTTCTGTAATGATCTGGAGGATAGACACTGTTGCTCCCAATTCTGAGCGTATTTTGACCTTCAACGTCCGGATAGCCGATCCCTTCCCGGAAGGAATCTCCGGAGTCAGAAATAAGGCCGTCGTAATGTCTGAGAATACTAAACCGGTGGAACCGGATGTCCCCGTCGAGATCAACAAACCCGATCTTTCTGATACAACCAAGGTAGTCAGCAATCCTGGTCCTATGCCGGGTGAGATAGTAACCTATACTATTGTAGTCAGAAATACGGGAGATGGAACAGCTACGGAAACCGTGTTCAGGGATCCTGTACCGGGGCAGACCGAATATATCCTGGGGACCTTAAAGCTTAAGGGCAGCTTACTGACTGATGCATCTGACTTCGATGCCGGGGATTACAATCAGACCTATCCAGGGGGTATCTTTGTCCGAGTTGGTGACCTGCCCCCGGGAGACAGGGCTGAAATCAGTTTTGATGTCAAGATTGGACCGCACTTAGCTAAAGATGTCATTATCAGCAACCAGGGTGAGGTGGACAGTAAGGAAACAGACCCCGAGTTGACAGACAGTGATGGAGAAGATAAAAATGGGGATCAATCGACTGACCTGCGGGTAGGTGGAGGGCCAAATTTCTCTACTACCACCAAGACAGTGGAAGACCTGGATCAAGATCAGGAGATCAATCCTGGCGATATCTTAGAATACGAGATTATCGTCAGAAATACAGGTAATGATACGGCCACAAAGGTTGTGGTAACCGATCCCCTGCCGGCCCAGGTGACATATCTGGGGCCGGGATCGGGTCTGGGGCCGCATGAGATTCAAGGTTCTACCCTGGTATGGCGTTTTGACGAATTTGGGATTAATCAGGCTGAGATTCTCACCTTCCAGGTTAAAATAAAAGATGAGGTGGAAACCGGGACCCTCATTTCCAACCAGGGCTTGGTCACCAGCAAGGAAACTGTCCCTGAACTAACTGACGCTGATGGCCGGGATGAAAATGGTGATCAGCCTACCGATGTGGTGGTCAGCGGGCTGCCGGATCTTTCCGGCGCTGTTAAAGAAGTAAGGGACGTAAATGGCGGGCTTATTCTACCGGGCGATGTGCTGGAATATACCATCCGAATCCCTAACGACGGTGTGGCCGACGCTGTTAATGTCGTCTTCCAGGATGCCACTCCACTTCTTACTACATACATGCCGGGTAGCGCCACTTTAAATGGGAATCCGGTTTCTGATCTGCCGGGTTCCGTCTCTCCTCTCTCGACCGGTTTATATATCGGACTGATCCCGGTAGGGGGACAGGCGGTCGTTACCTTCCGGGTTCAGAGCGGCCAGGGCCTGGCTAAGGGAACCCCAATAAGTAACCAGGGCCTGATTACCGGCAAAGACATTGAGGAACTGACCGATGACGATGGAGACAGCACTAACGGTGATAACCCGACGGTGGTTCACATCGATGGTGTGGTAGGCCTGGGTGTAATCAGCGGCCGGGTATTTATTGACTATGACGGCGACAAAGTTGAAGATCCGGAGGATGTAGGGCTTCCGGGAACAGTAGTTACAGCCATTGATCCGGCCAGGGAGGTTAAGGTTGAGAAGACGGATCAAGATGGCAACTTCACTATTAACTACCTGGAGCCAACTATTTATCAGGTAGAATTTGTCAAAGACGGCGTCCTGGTGGGAGAGACTTCAGGGATTGTCATTAAGCCCAACGAACTAATTTGGGTAATTCTGCCTGTCCCCTATGACGGCCATCTGTTAGTGACCAAGCAGACGGATAAAAATGAGGTCATGGTTGGTGAATATCTGACATATACTGTCAGGGTAACAAATCACAATTACATTGAGGTTGGTCCGATAAATATTGAAGATCAGATTCCGCCCGGGTTTAAATATCTCAAGGGGACAACTTATCTTGATGATTCTCTGCGAGATGATCCGGACATCTCAGGCAATGGCCGGAACCTGAACTTTAATCTGGGTATGTTACCGGCCCGAAGCACTACGGCAGTGAGTTATCAGTTGGTAGTCGGCGCCGGGGTTGTTGTTCCCGGTGAATACGAAAACGCTGCCTGGATCAAGGATGAAACCGGCGAATTCACCTCTGATACGGCTTCAGTGGTAGTTGAGGTCGTGCCTGACCCGACCTTTGATCAGAGCAATATCATTGGGCGTGTCTTCTGTGACAACGATGGTGATGGGAAGTGGGGCTCTGACGATATGGGACTTGAAGGGGTTAAAGTCGCCATAGACAATGGTTGGGTCTTTGCCATAACAGACATTACCGGCAAGTACCACCTGAAGGGGATCCATCCCGGCACCAGGGTGATCAAGGTGGATAAAGCCACCCTTCCACCAGGATCCGTCTTTATTACTGAAGAATCTCGATTTGTTGATCTTACGCCCGGCCTTCCGGCCAGGGTTAATTTCGGGATTCAATGTGGCCGGGTAGAGGTAATAGATGTGCCAATGAGATTAAACATCGAGCAGAAAACTGAACCGGAACCGGTCATAGTTACCGGAAATGTCAAAACTATGCAGGCAGAGATAAATGGCCGGGAGGTTGGTTTCCCGCTGGCCGATATCAGGCTCAAACCGGAATTTGAAGACAAAGTTATGATTAAGGGCAGCGACTTAACCGAAAGACCCATCTTCAGGCTCCAGGCATCGGGAGTGGAAGATATTAAAAAGTGGTCGATTATTATTACTGATTCCGGAGGAGAGACATTCTGGAGCGTGCGTGGAGAGGGAGATATCCCCTCCGAAATCCTTTGGGATGGAAAAAATGAAGCCGGAGCTCCGGTCAGCCCCGGTGAAATGTACTCTTATCAGCTGCGTCTCGAGGAATCCGATGGGGATATGGCTATCTCTCCTGTCAGGGACCTGGGGGTGGGCATAGACCTGCTTATCTCCATTATCCTGCGCGGCGCCCTCTTTGATACGGATAAGTCTTTCTTGCGACCGGAGGCAAAGGAGAACCTGACAGAAGTGGCTAAAGTCCTCAGAAAATATCCGGATGAACCTGTAGTTATTGAAGGACATTGTGACTGGCGGGCCTCTGATGAATACAACCTGGGTCTCTCTGACCGCCGGGCAAATTCAGTTAAGAATTATCTGGTTGAAGTACAGGGCATTCCGGAAGAAAGACTGACCCCGATTGGATACGGTGAATCACGGCCGGTCGCCACTAATTCAACCGAAGAAGGGATGCAGCTTAACCGCCGGGTGGAGATAAAAAGTGCAGGACAGGAAAAAGTAGAAGCCCCGGTTATTCCACCTCGAGAGTATACCCCGAAAGTATTGCTGAACAGAATAGCTATCCCCTTTTCTGAAGAGTATGACTTCTCTCATACCTGTTTGCCTCATCAGATCAAAAAAAATAAGATTGAGTTGGATATGACCGGTCTGGACGGGAAAAGGTCAGTTGTTACTAAGGATATCCCCTCGATTAAGATTGCTTTTTCAGCCAAAAGAGAGATGCTCCTTACCGGCGAGGAACTGAGCTTAATTAAAGATCGGATAACGGTCATACTCAAGGGGGTTACTGAACCGGATAACCAGGTATTTATCAATGAGGAACAGGTTGAGGTAAGCCCTGATGGGATATTTGAACATAGCCTTGCCCTGGGGATAGGCATAACTACTTATCGGATCGTGGCTAAGAATCCGGCCGGATATGCCCGGGCCGTTACTGAAACCATATCTATCTTAGCTTCAGGAGATGTGCATTACGAAACCGACCGGCCAAGATTGACAGTTCTGCTTCCTCCTGAGGAAGTAGTAGTTTGCCAGGAGAGGCTGCCCATCAAAGGGGAGGCTTCTCCCCCCGGGACTTCGGTTCGAATAAACGGGCAGGTCATCAAGACAACTCCCGATGGCGATTTTAACACTGAGATAAAATTAAAGGAAGGCATAAATCCTCTCCTGATCGAGGTTATCGGTAAGGATGGATCGGTAGAGAAGTTGGAAAGGGCCGTCAGGGTCGATACCGATTATATCTTCTTAGCAGCTATGGCTGATGGACTCATCGGACAGATCAAGACATCCGGGAATATTGATCCCCTGTCACCTGATGATAAATATGACGGCGACCTCTACGCTGAAGGCCGGCTGGCCTACTATCTGAAAGGGAAGGTAAAAGGCAAATATCTTGTTACCTCCTCCTTAGATACTGACCGGAAGGATGAGAAACGACTCCTGACCAATCTTGACCCTGACAAGTATTACCCCATTTATGGTGACAGCTCCAATTCCGTCTATGATTCAGACGTCCGGGAACAGTTTTACCTCAGGGTTGATAGAGATGAATCCTACCTCCTTTTTGGCAATTATGCCACGGGGCTTTCCGAAACGGAATTAGCCGGATATAACCGGACACTGTATGGCGGTAAGTTCAGCCATCAGTCTGTTTCTAAGACACGCTACGGGGACCCGGTAACAAAGGTCATCCTCTTTGGCGCTGAGGCTCATCAGAGGTCGGCTCATAATGAAATCGCGGCCAATGGAGGGTCTATCTACCATTTAAATCATCCAAATATCGTGGAAGGCTCTGAGCAGGTAAGGCTTGAAGTCAGGGATAAGGATACGGGACGGATGCTGGCTAAAGAGGGTCTGGAACGGAATGCTGGTTATACCGTTAAATATGAGGAGGGACGGATATATCTCAAACAACCCGTACCCAGCGTGGTTGATTCCGATACCTTGATTGAGCAGCACATCCTGCCCGGTCACTTAGTCTGGATCGTGATTGATTATGAGTATGAAGTGGATGATTTCCAAAAAGGTACGGCCGGTGGTCGAATAAGCCGGCAGTTGGGTGATCATATTGCCCTGGGGGCCACGTATGTCAATGAAGACCGGGACAAGGAGAACTATGAATTAACCGGATTCGATCTTAATCTCCAGGCCGGGGAGAAAACAGCCCTTTCGGCTGAATGGGGAGAAAGCAAGCAGGAAGATACTGAGAATTACATTAGTGATGACGGGGGGTTGAGTTTTAATAAAGTAACGATTGGGGGCGCTAAAGGCCAGGCCATCAAGGTTGGTTTCCAGGCCGAAGTGGCCGAGTGGTTTGAAGAGAGAGGTGATTGGCTGCGGCTTGGGGCTTATTACAAAAAGCTGGAGGCCGGGTTTTCGGCTAATGGAACCATCCAGGAACAAGGTTCGGAAAAGATTGGCGGAGAGATCATTACCCATTTGAATGAACATAATACGATTACTCTCAGACATACCCTGACTAAACTGTTAGATGATGGCGGAACAATCGCCCTGGGAAGCCTGCGCGGCAAAGAAGAGCAGATAAGCAGCCTGAACATAGAACAAAGATTAGATAGCCTTGACCTGGCGGCGGCCTATCAACATACCGCCGTTAATGACCCTCATGATACCGAACAGGAAAAGATAGACAGCCTGGCGGCCGGAGTAGGCTGGCAAATATCCGATCGACTCAAGGCCTCACTTAAGTACCAGCATATCCTGGAAGGGAAAGAAAACCATCAGACTACAGCCGGGCTTCTGGCCAAACTGAGCGAGAAATTAACGGCGCGTCTTCAGGGAACAGTGGGCAGTCAGGGCAATAGCGCCCTGGTTGGGTTAGCGGCTAAGCTCTCAGAGCAAGTAACAGCGAATCTGCTGCATACTATCTCCGGGCAGAAACAAACAACTATGATGGAGACGACCAATAAATTAAGTGAATCAAGCGAGGTTTACGCCAGGTATCAATTAACCAGTGCCGTGAGCGGAAAGACCAATCAGGCCTTGCTTGGTTTAAATAACCGCTGGAAATTAGCCGAAGGGGTTATGGCCAACCTGAATTATGAGCGAAGCAAGATTAACGTAAATAATGGTGATGACAGTTCTAAAGACGCTGTCTCCGTAGGGCTGGAATATCTGGCCTCAGATAAGGGCAAGGCCTCAACCAAATGGGAACTCATTCTGGATGAAAATTCCGGCCGTAAAAGGCGGCACTTCCGGACACTCAATGCGGCTAATATGAAACTATCAGATGATTTCTCTGCTATGGGAAAAATAAACTACGGCCGGACTGAAAACAGGACGACTAAGGTAGATGAAGCCCAATTCAGAGAATTGAGCGCCGGCCTGGCCTATCGGCCTCTTAAGCATGACCGGCTTAATCTCCTGGCTAAATATACTAATCTCTTGAACCTGCGGCCAGGGCGGCCAGGCAGCGGTTACAAAAGCAGCGGCTACAAAAACGAAAGCAATATTGCCGCGGCTGAAGGGGCCTTTGACCTGAGCCAAAGGTTCCAGTTAGTAGAAAAGATAGCCGTCAGATGGAGAGGAGAAGAGCGTAACGGAAGAGATTTAGGTTCAACCAGAACTGAACTGCTCATCAACCGGCTCAATTTTCACGTTACCTCTAAATGGGATGCGGATGTGGAATATCGTATCCTGAGACAGAAGGAGGCCGATGAGCGCCGTGACGGCTTCCTCTTAGAGGCGAACAGGATGCTTGCCGGAAGCCTGAGAGCCGGGGTTGGCTACAACTTTACCGATTTTTCGGACAACCTTTACTCGAATAATAATTACACTACCTACGGTTGGTTCCTGAGGCTGCAGGGGAAATATTAGGATTTCGGATTTCGGATTGTGGATTGCGGATTGCGGGCATGGTTCAAATCAGGGTGACATTCTAACCTTCCCGAAAGCTTCAAGCTTTCGGGAAGGTCACTCCCAAAGTGTTACCCTAAGCCAACTCTTTTTGAACCATGCCGGATTTTGGATTGGCAGACAGTCCATAGAGTCCACAGAAGGTAGCTCGCAGGCACAAGCTATTGACCGTGACCGTGGACTGTCTGGGGGTTGCAGCGAATTCCGTCAGATAGGGGTGACTGTGCAGCTACAGCTATATACTATTACCCCGCAACATTTGCGTTGTCCGCGAGAATGTTACGATTGCGGA
>JASEGY010000560.1 GCA_030019105.1 bacterium
ATAGCCTATCTTGAATTCGCTTACCCCAAAATATTTATCTTAAGAGCTATAGAATATACTGACATCCTTTTGGCCGTAATGAAAAGAGTAGAGCAAACAGTGCATGATAAAGGGCTTGCGTTGAATTCAAGGCTTCTGGAAAGCATCACCGGGTGGTTTGCGGAAGTTATTTATGAGGAGAAAATTAGTTCCGAGGAGAACTTGCAGGCCAGTTTAGAGGCATCGCTGGGGACACCAAAGTTATGGTCTCCATTTGCCAGTTTATCCGCTAAGATACTGGGGCAAATAAAAACAGCGGATGAAATAAGGGCATCTATTCGCCAGAAAATTAAACCTCAACTTTCTCAACTTATCGAAAATATTAATCAGGTTCTTACTAATGCCAGGATGCAAGTAGATAAAGATCTGCTCATTATTATTGATACTCTGGATAGAATCCCTCGTGAACGCAGTGAGGATATCTTCCTCGACCATGGAGAGCAACTGAAATCACTTGATGTTAACATACTCACCATTCGCTTAATAAAATTAGAGTTTTGCTAATTTACAACTCTGTGCGAATCAGGCAGTTATAGAAGAATCCTCGTGTGACTATCGCAAACCATCAGACAGGAAATTATGAAAATGATTATCGTTATCCTGGATGTCAATACGAGGCAATCTGTCCCCTCTAACTATTTTTAACAATTTTCGATCCGGTGGCCTTGAAAATAAACTTTTAGTCAAAAAATTAAGCGAATGGTGAGAACATAATCTACACTGTTCCCATTTCTCTTTTTTACACCCTCAGAGCGAATTTGCTTGGAGCTAACTTTCCTGATGGTGATATCCTTCCTATGATCAAGATTAACAAAAAGGATAATTTCCCGGACAGAGAAGGCCGGGAGAGCTTAAAAGAAATCGTGGAAAAAAGAGTAAGTTTGGACTTGTTTGAACCTGATGCCTTAGACGAATTAATTGAGAATTGCGGCGGATGTATAAAGGACCTCTTACGGCTGATTCGCTACTGCTGTGTGGTAGCTGATGAAAAGGAGATGCCTCCGATTACTGAGAAGGTAGCTGAAAGCGCTGTAAGAAAGATGATGAATGAAATGGACCGGCGACTTCCCCAGGACTATTATCCCAAACTGGCCAGAGTACATCATGAAAAATCCGCCCCTAATGACCCTGATCACCAGCTTATGCTGCTTAATCTCAGTATCCTGGAGTATAATGGAGAGCAGCGATGGCAAGATGTCCATCCTGTCCTCAAAATGACTTCCTCTTTTAAGGAGGCATGGAAGAATGAAACAAGACTCCAGGAATAGCTCCGAACTCCCTCCCCTTTCTCCTGCTAATGAAAAACCTTTGAGCGAAATGGTCAGATTTGTAGAACTTGCTCAAGGGTGCACCATCTCTTTTGCCAGATGTAATCAGCCTGCCTTGCGCCGGCAAATACTGGCCCGGCTGAATGGTCTTCTTGCCCCCCAGGAATTTTACCTCCTTGAGATTTCTTTGCAGGAAAGAAGAGATAATCTTCGCCGGATAATTAAAGGGAAATTAGAGGAAAGCATGTCCCTGGCCGGTTCAGGAAAGACAGTCATTTCTATCTCTGGGTTTGAGCTATCCATCCCTTCTGAAGAGGAGCACCCGGCCGCTTTATCTATCCTTAATATAAGTCGGGAGCTTTACAGACAGGAACTGCCTTATCCGCTTATTATCTGGCTGCCGGAGTATGCCTTAAGGAAATTGGCCTCTGCTGCCCCTGATTTCTGGGCCTGGCGCAGTGGGGTTTTTGAGTTCACCACTGAAGAGGAGATGTTAGAAGGCCTCTCTACCGATATTTTCAGCCGGCAAGAAGAATTCGACAACTTGAGCCTGGAAGATAAAAAGGAGAAGATTTCTGTGCTCCAGGGGTTGTTAGAAGACTATGAGGAAAAAGCCAGGAGTACAGGGGCCAAAGAAGACCAAAGGGCAGTGGCTAAGACATTGGTTGCTCTCGGTAAGCTTTGGTGGAGTCTGGGGGATTATTCTATAGCTAACCATGAGTGGAAAAGGGCGCTGGAAATATTCCAGGAGCTTGGTGACAAGCGCGACATTGCTTCCTCGCTGTGCCAGTTGGGGAATATCCTCCAGCTTCAAGGAAACTACGCTGGTGCCCGCCAGCAATATGAGGAGAGCATGCAGATTGCCCGGAAGCTTGGCGACAAGCGGAGCATCGCTTCCTCGCTTCACAATTTGGGAATGATTCTCCAGCGGCAAGGCGACTACGGCAGAGCCCACCAGCAATATACTATTACCCCGCAACATTTGCGTTGTGCGCGAGAATGTTACGATTGCGGA
>JASEGY010000561.1 GCA_030019105.1 bacterium
CGACATTACGGCAGAGCAAGCTCTGCAACTACAACACCTAATTTGGTCAAGCACTTTTTGCCGAAACGATGACCATCGCCAATTATAGTATATAAAAATGGGTGAGTCAAGAGGAAAGTTGCAGGGCAATCGCATCAAAATTCTCGACCTGTTCGTCTACTTGAAGCTATCTTTAGCCCCAGCGGGGCGATATGTTTATAGCCAGTCGGCAATCTCGCGAATTAAGCTCCGTAGGAGCGACATCCTGTAGAGAACATATCGCTCCGATGGAGCTAACCTTGATTGTTTGCCCCGAAGCTATAAACATCCCGCCCCTCTGGGGCTTACCCCGGCCCCATAAAATTTGATGCGATTGCCCTGAGTACTGACTAAAAAATTGTTGACACATGATAGAAGTATTGATATAATTACCTCTATGCATTCCTTACTACGACTCTTACTACCATCCCTTCTGGATATTTTCTTAGTGGTCGTATTCATGCATTCTCTGACTCCTATAGAAGGTTACGATACCTGGTGGCATCTCAGGGCTGGCCAGGATATCATTTCCTCCCTGAATATCCCGCATCAGGACCACTATTCTTATACGGCCTCCGGCAGGCCCTGGGTGGCCCACGAGTGGCTCGCTGAGGCTGTTTTTGCCGGGATTTATTCTAAGGGCGGCCTTCCCCTCCTTATTTTTCTCAAGGCCCTGATCATCACGGGGACATTTGGCTTGCTCGGAACTATCCTGCTTAGGAAAGGGGCTTCTATCCTGGCCACCTTGGGCTTGCTCTCCATAGCCCTTTTTTCTTCAGTCCCTTTCTGGACAGTTAGGCCCCACATATTCACCTTCCTATTTTTTGCCCTCTATCTCTTCGTGTTGGAAAGATATCGCCAACTACCTAATAACCCTAAAATTTTATCCTTGCTCTTGCTTCCTTTGGTAATGACCTTCTGGGTTAATTTGCATGGAGGCTTTGTCATTGGCTTAGTTACTGTGCTAATTTACCTTATTGGAGGCTATTTATCGTTTTGGCTGAAGAATAAAAAAGAGGGCTGCTCTGGGAAAGGGATAAAAATAGCATCTTACGGAGCAGGCAGGGGTCTTTTGATCATAACCTTTCTTGTGTTAGGGGTGTCTATTTTAAATCCTCAAGGGATTAAAATCTTCTTCTTTGTTTTTAAAACAATAACCACTAAAGTTTTTATCAATTATATCGTTGAATGGCAAGCCCCTAATCTCCAGAATTGGCTGGGATATCGCATATTTATCTTTGTGTGTATTATACTTATGGCTTTAAGATCAAAGAAGATAGACCCCTCCTTAGGCCTGTTATTTTTAGTTACCCTTCATTTCTCTTTCACTTCGGTCCGCAATATTCCTTTTTTCATGTTTACGGCCACCCTGGTTATAGCCGATCTCTGGCTTATCCCCAGCAGGAAAATGATTCGGCTAAACCAGGAAGGATTTGAAAATAAAGCGCCTTTGGCGGAGAAGGTTAGATCACGCTTGAGATATTTCTCTTCAAACTTAACCCAGGTGACTTTACTTTGCAACAGGCATCTGTTACTGGTCATATTTCTTCTGGTAACGGGTTTAATTTACAGCCGCTATCCTGAGCTGGCGTGCGGGGGACTTGACCTGGGGTCAGGGGTGAAGGAGAAGATTTACCCCATAGAGGCGGTAAAGTTTATCCGGAAAGAAGGTTTATCTGGCCGTTTATTTCATCCTTATCATTGGGGAGGCTACCTTATCTTTCGACTTTATCCTGAGCACAAGGTCTTTATTGACGGTCGAGCTGATATGTATGGAGAGCAGTTCTTTGTGGAATACCAAAAGCTTTACTCCTGCCGGAAAGACTGGCGGGAAACTTTTGAAAAATATGAAATCAAATTCGCCTTATTGAGCAAGGATACCCCTCTGAACTTTGTCCTGAAAGAGGCATCAGACTGGGAACTTATCTTCTCTGACCAGAAGTCAGTTATATATTCCAAGAGAAGTAACCCCTCAGCTACTAAAGCACCATCAGGGGATTCATCCTGAGGGCCTTGATCATCGTTTCGGCCACTCACTAACTTTAGGCTGTGCAACTTTCTGGAGTTAATCCTTTAGGATTTCAGGCATCGTTTCATCCGTTTGGTAAATGCCAGAAGATCGCTTTACACTAACCTGAAAAGTGTAAAGTTGCTATTCCGGCGATTTGAAACGATGCCGAAAAGATTCTGGCATATATTAAATGGGGATTGGACTCTCCTGAGCAATAGGCACGGGTTCGAAAGAATAATCATAATCTTAGCGCGGCCTCTGGCCGCAACCAAACCAATTTTGGATTGCAGATT
>JASEGY010000562.1 GCA_030019105.1 bacterium
AAGCTCGACCACTACAAAATTGATCCCATTGCCCAAACGATGGACAAGGCCGATTATTTCATATTTACTCATCATCGCCAACCTCTATTATCTTATCCCCATCCTTGATCCTCTCGTGACCGGACGTAATTAGTATCTCACCTTTAGTCAGCCCCGACCTGATGAGGGCCTGCCCCTTGATTCTGTCGCTCACCTCTACCACCCTCTGTTCGGCCTCTCCAGCCTGGGCCACGAAGACATATTCCTGGTTAGATTGCTTCAGAATAACCTCCTGGGGAATAAGTATTTCATCCCTCAAGGTCTGATATATGATCTTGACCCTGGCGACCATTCCGGGGCGCAACTTGTTTTCTGGATTACGGGCGGTAATCTCTACGGGGAAGAGGTTGCTTGCGGGGCGGGCTTTGGGGCCAATAGCGGAGATTTTGCCTTTAAATATCTCACCGGGATAGGGATCACAGGTGAAGGTCACCTTTTGCCCTTTTCTAATCAGGACGGCCTCTTCCTGGGTCAGGCCGATTTCAACCTTTATCCGGCTGATATCAATCAAATCAGCCACTGGAGTACCAGGGGCGACCATTTCTCCGGCTTCAATGTTATATCTGGTGATAAAACCGGAGACAGGGGCCGTCAGCACCGTATCGGAGAGTTGCTTTTTCGTCAGACTCAGTCCGGCTTCAGCCTCAGCCAGATTGGCTTTGGCCAGATCAATCTGCGTTTTGGCCGACCTGGCGGCCGCAGAAGCGGAAGCAGCCTCTATCTCGGCCCCTTCCAGCCTGCTCTGACTGACATTCTCTTTGGTAAAGAGGCTTGATGTTCTTTCAAGATTTCGCCCGGCTATTTCAGCGCTTTTTTCAGCCGGCTGAAGTTGGATCCTGGCTGTTTCAAGGGCGGTCTTAGCCTGGGAAAGGTGGGCTTCAGCCCGGGCCAGAGCAATCTTTGGCAGTTCATCATCGACCTTGATCAGGATATCGCCTTTATTCACCCAACGGCCGATCTTGAGATTGGCTTCCTTCACCCGCCCGCCGACCTCAGAACTGACAGTGACCTCTTTAAGCGGAGCAATAAGCCCGGTGGCCTTAATATCCCGTTCAAGATCAAGTCCGACTACCTTTGTTACCTTGACCGGAATAGCGGGGATATCCCTGGCAGCAGTCAGCTCCTGCTCTGTACTGCAACCGGACAGTAGAAGAAAACCAATAAGCAGAAGAAATCTGATCATTCTCTTTTCCTTTTTGGGGTCATCGCGGATTAGTGAAGAACTCACTGGCCCTCATGGAGCCCCAAAGGGGCGTGATTTTATAGCCCAGGGCGAAACCCTGGGAACCGAAGTCTCCCCGGGTCGATTTTCCCTTTTTTATCACGCCCTTTCAGGACTATAAAGCTGTGATCGTGCTTCTTTCCCAGGGTTTCGCCCTGGGCTGCAAAATGTGACCCCTTTGGGGTCAAGAACGGCACGCTTAGTTTTTTTGGCCCCTTATTTGTGAATCAATGTCCTTAGAGCCTATCCCAAAACCTCTCCCGCGTGACCAGAAACCAGGTTTCTTGAAGAAACCTGGTTTCTATCGCCCCCCGGTTTTGGGATAGGCACTTAGACGGCCACTGCCCTCTCCAGTTGAACCGAAACCAGTTTAGATACACCTGCTTCTTCCATGGTAATACCGTAGAGGTAGTTAGCTGCTTCCATCGTCTGCCGGCTATGAGTCACTACGATAAATTGGGTCTTTTTGGAAAATTCCTGTAATAGCCGGACAAAGCGTGATATATTGGCTTCATCCAGGGCGGCATCTACTTCGTCTAATAAACAGAATGGGCTGGGCTTGATCATAAAGAGGGCGAAAAGAAAGGCAATCGAGGTCAGGGTTCTTTCTCCTCCCGAAAGAAGCGAGATATTGGAAAGTTTCTTGCCCTTAGGCTGCACAAAGAATTCTACCCCGGCCGCTAAAGGTTCTTCATCATCCGTCAGGAGTATCCTGGCATCACCACCATCAAAAAGCCTTTTGAATATCTCGGAAAAGTTGTTTCTGATGGCTAAGAAGGTAGTTAAAAACTGCTCTTTAGAAGTCTGATCAATCCTGGAAATAAGTTCTCTGAGATCAGCCCTGGCCTTGAGTAAATCATCTTTTTGGTTAACCAGGAAATCCCTTCTTTTGATTAACTCTTCATACTCTCCCGAAGCAGCTAAATTTACTTCGCCCAGCCTGGTTAGTTTAGCTTTCAGGTCTTCAATATCAGCCTCCCATTGCGTATTTCGGCCCTGGTTATCGTTTCGGCCATTGTGACCGACCAGAAACCAGGTTTCTTGAAGAAACCTGGTT
>JASEGY010000563.1 GCA_030019105.1 bacterium
TGGTTGTTGACGGCATTTGGGAGTTTTTATTAATGCAGGGGCAGCGGGAATTGGCTAAGGATCTGCTCAAGAAGAGTATCGATTCCCTGGAAGGCGGTAACAAATATGTGGCCAAGAGCAATTTAGCCACCTTGCTCAGCCAGGAAGGCAGATGGCAGGAGGCGCTGGATATCTATCAGGAATGCGTGGAGTTCTTTCAGGGCATAGATGCCAGGCCACAGGTGGCAGGAGTCATCAGCCAGCAGGCCCAGATTTATCAGGAGCAGGGCCAGTATGAGAAGGCGCTGGAATTGGAGAAGGAGTCGCTGGCGATAGAGGAAGAGATTGGCAATAAGGAGGGGATTGTCATCGGCCACTACCGCATCGCCCAGTTGCTGATGTTTATGGAACGGTATGAGGAGGCGCTTAAGCAGGCAGAGAAGGGGCTCAAGATGGCCAGAAAGCTGGGTAATCAACAGCTTGAAGCGGTGTATCTCCACCAACTTGGCCTGACCTTGAACCAATTGGGCCGTCCGCAAAAGGCCTTTCAGCGATTCCAGGAAAGCCTGGCTATTTCAGAACAGATTGGTCATCAGGCAGGTCAGGCAGATTCGCTGGCTGAGATAGGCAAGCTGCTGGGTGATGCAGGCCAATTCAAGGCAGCCCTGGACTGCTTTCATCGAGCATTGGATATTCGCCGTGAGCTGGGCGATCCGGTAAAGGTGGCTATTTCCCTTGAGGCAATTGGTGTCATATTTGAAGACCAGGGGCACTATCATGAGGCCCTGGAGAAGTATCAGGAGGCGTTACAGTTAAAAACGCAATATGCTGCTCCTCCAGAAAATATTGCTCGCACAGAGCGAAACATTGCCCGTGTCAAGGAGGCCCTCCGCGCCTCCTGAAAATGGCCGAAAGGAAGATCATCGCCGGAATTTTCGGTAGTGGGTTAGAATAGCTTGCTTAACCTCCCGACTATGTACCCTTTTCCTTGACATGCTCCTTAATATGTGCTACTTTGATTACTGAAACCGGAAGCCTGGGCTCAAATGGAGGTGGTTAGAGTTGAAAGAACCCAAACCTGTTCCAAAGGAATATTTCGAAGACTTTGACTGGGCATATGAACATTATTCGGAATGGACGAAAAAATATCCAGGCAAGTGGATTGCCGTAGCCGATAAAAAGGTAGTGGTGGCCTCTAAAGACCTGGGAGAGGTGGAAGAAAAAGCCCATAAGATAGTAGATAGGGAAGATATCCCATATATCTTTGTCGAGGATGAAATTCATGTCTATTAAGATAGCCCTTTACTTCAAAGAGACGGTAGACTTAGAACTATTAGAAAAGGGTGTTGGTATTAAACTTGTCAGGATTATTCCGAGTTTGTGGATCATAAAGGAGGGTGATTAAAAATGAGCCAAATTATCAATATCCCCGAAGTAGAAAAGCAGTATCAAGATGAATGGCTGCTTTTTGAAGTCCTCGAGGTAGATGAAAAGCATCAGCCTATCAAAGGTAAACTCTTACTTCATTCTAAAGACCGCGGTAAAATCCACAAAAAAGCAGTGGAGTATAAATGCAAGCATGACTATGTTACTTATACAGGTGATCCTATTCCTAAAGGATGGGGAGTAGTAGTATGATTTCTTTCCAGTTTGATCCCCAGGGACCTTTGATAATACTAAGGGTGAAACTTGAATATAAGTAGCAACATACCAGAAGACTGCTTCTTGATACCGGAGCATCTTCCATAGTAATTACTCCGGATGTAGCAGATGAACTTGGATATGACTTGTCAAAAGTAACCTCCTATGAAACTGTTTTTACTGCCAGCAAGGCTGAGAAAGTTCCCAAATTAGAACTTACATCTGTTATCTTAGCTGGAGAGAAAGCCACTGGAATGATAGCTAAGTGTATGAATCTTCCTAAAGAGCTTAAGGTCGATGGCTTACTTGGCCTAAATTTTCTCAGATGCTTTAAGATTTATCTTGATTTTGAAAAAGGTATATTAACTTTTGATAGATTCCGCGTAACTGCTCAATATCCCCAAGGAGAATGAACCAATGAGAACATCCAATCGGGGGACTTTGGGGACTCGGAAATAAATAACTTACCCAAATCTGGAACACAGATTACACAGATTGTCACAAATTCCACAGATAAGAAATATCCCTAACAATCTGTGAAATCTGCATAATCTGTGAAATCTGTGTTCCTCTTTTTGCACGGGTGAGCAGTTGCAATTTGGGTATATTATTTTTTTCCACGTCCCTTGTTAGAGCGTGAACTTAAGGCCACGGTCGAAGCCGGGTTGTTCCGCAACGAGC
>JASEGY010000564.1 GCA_030019105.1 bacterium
TGAAAGGCTAAAGCCTAAACTCCAATCACAACCAACCCCAAAATCTTTTTCTTAACTACTATATAATCGGTCCATTTCGCAATCCGCAATCCGCAATGTTACTATAACCCCAAAAAGGAATTTTGTCAACTTTTTCTTAAGTTTTAGAACAAATTTGCCGATATTAAAGAAAAGGGAGGTGGAAGATATGAATCTATTCAAATGGGGGAGTATGCTCGGCGTACTTACTCTCCTGCTAACCGGCTGTGGAAAAAGTGGCGGAGGAAGCAGCCCGATAGACCCCGCAGACAATATTCCTCCAACTATCATGGAGCCTTCAGTTGTATCCGCGGCTGAAATGGCCCTGGTAAGCTGGAAAACGGATGAACCAGCTACGAGTCAGGTAAAATATGGTCCTTCGCTGGCAGCAGCTAAAGATGCAAAAACCGATGATGCCTACGTAGAAGAACACGCCATTCATTTAACCGATCTTAATCCTGACAAAAAGTACTACCTGCTAATTACTTCCGCAGATCAATCCGGTAATACGACTGACGATAAATTCTATTCTTTTACTACTCTATCTTCAGCCCTGGCGATGTCTCCTCTCCTGGCAAAGGCTAATCAAGGCGATACCTTTGCCCTGGAGATAAAGGCCGAAAACGTAACTGATCTGTTCGGGATTGCCTTTGACCTCAAATTTGATAAAGACTATCTGGAGATAGTAGAAGAAGAGGTTGTCTTTGGCGACTTTCTGGAGAATCCGCTTACCCTTGGTATGCCGGCAAAGACAGGCGATATGCTCTCTATTGCTACCACTGAGAAGTGTGGCCAGGCAGGGGCGGATGGAAGCGGGACTATTGTTACAGTTTCCTTCAAGGCCAAGAAGGAGGGCAGGACAAAAATCAGCCTGACTAATTTGGAGATGAGGACTTCAACGGGAGAAAGTTATCCCGACTTTAATAAGCTGCCTATCGTCGGAGGAGAGGTAAATATTGGCCGGTAATCTCGCAATTGCTCAATAAAGTGTGGAACTCTCGCAAAGACGATAAGCGTTCACGGAATGTTGAAATTGGAAATTGGGCTTTCATACTTTCCAATTTCGAGCCGTAAAACGGCTACCTAACTTTCCACAAGATATTGAGCAGTTACGATACGGTATACTAAAAGACGGTAACAATCGATGTCTTAAAGGTCAAATATACTTCTGAACCTGGCTTAAGCCCCATCTGTTCAAGAAATTTGTGAGTGATAATAACCACAAACTCCAGGCCGGCCACATCGACACAAACTCTAACCTGAGCCCCTCTTAAAGCAAGCCCTGTAATCAGACCTGAAAAGTGATTTCTGGCAGATGAAACCAATGGTTTTCCGGATACGATTATCTCCCCCGGATCGATCAATATATGGCCTGGTCCTGTCTTTTCCGTGACCACGTTTACCTTAATGAGAGAGACATCTTTCTTTCCTTTGCTTTTAATCACAGCCTGAGTTAAACCATCTTCTTTAACCAATTCTACGGCAAATAGATTTTCAGGAGAAGCAGCGACAGTCGTTCCATCAATTAGGGAAATAACCTCCTCTGTCATGCGATATGCCTGAGAAAGACTATGTGTCGTAAAGATGATAGTGGTAGAATGGCTCTCGTTTATTTTCCTGATAAGGGCCTCAATAGACTCGATCGTTCTTTTGTCAATATTGGCTGTTGGCTCGTCCATGAAGAGAACCTCCGGTTCGAAGGCAAGTGTTCGGGCAATAGCCATTTTTTGTGCCTCCCCCCCGGAAAGTTCCCTGGCGCCTCTGGTTTCAAATCCAACGAGGCCGACTTCAGATAATACCTGACGCACTCGCTCTTTTCTCTCTTTAGATTTCACCCCTCGAATCGCCAGACCGTAGCCCACATTCCTTTCCACCGTGGTATGGAAAAGAAAAGGGTCCTGAGCGACCATCCCTATCTTTCGCCGAGCCCATAAGGAAGAGGTGGTTACTTCCTCTCCCCCCAAAAAGATTTTACCTCTGGTAGGGTCATCAAGCAGGGAGAGGATGTTTAAAAGGGTTGTTTTCCCGCTTCCATTGGGGCCAAAGAGAGAGTATATCCCCCCTTTATAAAATTCTAAGTGGGGAATGTCGAGGACGGGTCTTTTTCCATAGTATTTAGTTAAGTTTTCTACTTTAATAAGCGGCATCACTTTTTTGGTAGCCGTTCACGGAACGCTGAAATTAGAAATTAGAAATTGGAAATTGGGCCTTCATACTTTCTATAGTGCTTAAGAAAAAGATTTTGGGGTTGGCTATCAATTGGAGTTTAGGC
>JASEGY010000565.1 GCA_030019105.1 bacterium
AGCAAGCTCGACCACTACAAAATTGATCCAATGGCCCAAACGATGGACAATGCCCCTAATCAGCTAAATTCCATTCTATTGTTCTCTCTTTTGACGCAACTTATTTATCTCCCCCTGAGCCAGTACAGCCCATGAGGTATCGGGGTAAGTCTTGATCAAACTCAGATATACCTTGACCGCGGCTTTATAATCCCCCTCTCTGGAATAGAGTGAGGCGATTTCATTTTGTGCGGTCGGAGCCAGCCGGCTTTTAGGGTAATCCCCGGTTATTTTCTGAAGCATCTCTCTGGCCTGAGCTTTATCCCCACTTTTAAGGTAAAGGGAGGCCAGGGCAAAGAGGGCATCATCCTTCAGGTTAGAGGGTGAATCCGCAGAAATGATGCGCCGGTAGCCTGACGCAGCCGGCTCGAATTCTCCTTTGAGAAATAACATCTCGGCCTCACGATAGACATCAAGGTCTTCCTTTGTTCCTTCACCGATTAGTCTAAGTCTATTTAAGGCATCATTAACCCTGTCACTCCTGGGATGGGAACTTATAAAGGCTTGATAAGCCCTTTGGGCCTGTTCAAAATCTCCGGCAAAATAGTAAGAATCAGCCATCTTGAAACCGGCTTCAGATGCATTGACCTGATCTAACGGCTTTTTGCTTACTTTTTCATATTCCTCTCTGGCCAGATCTATTTTACCCTCACGAAGATAGCAATCCCCAATCTTGATCCTGGCTATCGGGGCCAAATCACTGGTTGGATAATCACCTGAAAATACCTGGTAGATCTTGCGGGCCTGCTGGAAATCATTAAGGTGATCAAGATAAATCTCCCCCATCAAAAAGAGGGCTTCCATGTGCTCCGGGCTTTCCTCGTAATTATTGACTATCTCCTCGAGGTTTTTTTGTGCTGCCTGGTATTGTCCTGAGTCAATCAGGATTCGTCCGGAGGCAAGACCGGCGGTCGCGGCTGTTTTTCTTCCAGAAAACTGGGTAATGACCCGGCGATATACATTTAAGGCCTGCTGCTTGAATCCGGCTTCTTCCAATCTGCCGGCTAAGGAGAGAAACAGCCCTCCCTGATCCGGCCGTTGTCTGAAGAGGACTTCATATCCGCTGATGGCCTTGTCCGGATGAGATGCCCTCAGGTGGAGATTGGCCAGTAGTTGGATTTCATTGGTAGTACCTGAGACTTCTTTGCTCTTTTCCTCCAGCCAATTAATCGCCCTTTCCAGGCCCAACTCAGCCAGCTTTTCTTCTACCCACCCTAAATTCCCTCTCTCCGCTCTCAGGTGGTTCAGATACTCGGGTATCGCCTTTTCCGTCTTTCCCTGAAGCTGATATAATTCAGCCAATTCCCTGGCAAAGACAGCCTGGTTTGGTTGTATCGGCCTTGCCCTGAGATAAGAGGCGATAGCCTCATCCAATTTGCCCCAGTCCAGGTAAGCCTGGGCCAACATTTGATAATGGTAAATGTTTTGAGGATTTATCCGAACAATTCCCTCCCAGGCCTTGCCTGCCTCATCAAATTTCCCCTGTTCAGCATAAAGATTGCCTATTTCCCGGTAATAATAAGTCTCCCGGGAGCTAAGTTCAAGCAGGCGCTGATAGATGGCTAACGCCTCTTCATACCTTTGGACCTGACGGTATAATTGGGCCAGGGTTCGTTTAATCTCAATGTCTTTTGGGGCTAAGGAAGATGCCTTTTGATATGCTCCGATGGCCTTAGTCGTGTCTCCCAGCCACGAAGTGAATTCCCCCAGCGATTTCAAGGCAGCTAAATTCGATGGCTCCCGGCTGATTTCGTCCTCTAAGGAAGAAATGACCTTTTCAACCATGTCCAGGTCTTTATATAATTGGAATATCCTGGGTTGGATGGAAGTATAGCCGGGGAATTTCTTCAGGAATTCTTCGTAGGTGGTAAGGGCTGAGGTTAAGTCTCCTTTTTTCTGGTAAGCCTCCCCCAGATTAAGCCAGAGACTTATGTCCCCGGAGTGATTTTTAATAGTCTCCTTAATGGTCGAAATGGCCTCATCGTACCTCTCGTTATCCATATAAAGATGGATAAGCTCACGGGCCGCTCCCATATCCCGGCGGGCCTTAAGGGTCTCAATATGTTTGAGGATACCCTCATCCAGGGCCTCAGCCTGAAGAGGAGATAGAGACGATAAAATTAATAGGAATAGTAAAAGTAAGGTCATTGCGCTCTATGCCTTCCGTGGTTAAATAGTATCGTAAGCGTTCACGGAACGTATCCTCTTCAAATCTAAGGGTAAGAGCCAAAGGGTTCAAAGTTCAGGGTT
>JASEGY010000566.1 GCA_030019105.1 bacterium
CAATCGTAACATTCTCGCGGACAACGCAAATGTTGCGGGGTAATATTATAATGAAGCTGATCGGGAGATAAAGGCAGCTTCTCAGTATTATGAAGAACGAGTCAGAGGACTGGGAGACGAATTTCTTGAGGAAGTTGAGGAAGGATTAGCTCAGATACAAAAGCTTCCATTAGCTTGGCCTGTTTATGAAGGCGAGTACAGACGTTATCTGTTGAAGCGGTTTCCCTATGGTTTAATTTATCGAATGGGACCTGATTCAATTTTGATTTTTGCAGCAACCCACCTTCACCGAAAACCAGGTTATTGGAAGTATCGACAGTGAAGTGAATACTTAATATATTAGGAATCCGAGATCCGAGGAAGATAGGATTGAGACGGATAAATTCTTTAAGCATTGAAGCAACAGCATCTAAACTTTGGTTTGATGAAGATAACATGTGGATTGCGCTTAATGATGGCCGTCAATTATCAGTTCCCTTAGTATATTTCCCGAGATTATTTGAAGCTACACCGCAACAAAGGAATCATTATGAACTAAGTGGTGGTGGGACAGGCATCCATTGGGATGCGATTGACGAAGACATCAGTGTCCCAGGTTTGTTGATGGGTAATAAAGACGTGACTAACTACAAGAATCTTGTATAACCTGTGGAGGGGATTCTTTAGAATTGCGAATTGCTTTGATCAATAGCTTGGATGAGATAGAGGATAATGAGATTAAGTCTGCCTGGCTATCGGAAATTCAGCGAAGAGATGAGGAAATCAGGTCTGGTAAAGCGGTTTGCAAGCCGGCCGATCAGGTTCTCAGAGAAGCTCGAGAACAACTCCGATGCATGAAATAGAAATCCATAGTTTCCATTAGCTTGGCCTGTCTATGAGGGTGAATTCAGGCGTTATCTATTGAAGAGGTTCCCTTATGGGGCCTTGTTCATCGTTTCGGCAAATAGTGCTTGACCAAATTGGGTGTTGTAGTTGCAGAGCTTGCTCTGCCGTAATGTCGAGCAAGCTCGACCACTACAAAATTGATCCAATTGCCCAGACGATGAACAACGCCAATTTGGATGATATACAGAAACTGGATAATAACTGGTTATGCGGCGCTTTGCGCCGCATAACCAGGAGATGGAGCAGACTCCGCTTCGCTCCGCTGCTCATCTCCTGGTTAGTTGCTTTTGAAAGGAGGAAGAGAAATGAATATAAGCAGAGAAAGTGTGGATGCAATTAAGGATCTTAGCGTGTCTGAGAAAGTCATCATTGTTGAGGAAATATGGGATAGCATTGCAAGGAGTGACGAATACCCAGAATTGACGGTATCGCAAAAAGAAGAATTGAGCAAAAGGATTGATTCTTATCATCAGTATCCAGAACAAGGAAGAAGTTGGGAAGAAATAAAGAGCGATTTCTGGGAGTCAAAATAAATGATGGTTAAATTCCGGGTGCTCACCCGTTAGTACTTTGATTTAGAAAAAAGCACCTAATCCGTGGGAATAGCTACTCTTTTTAATAGCACACGGATGACACGGATTTAACGGATTTACACTGATTTTATCCGTGGTAATCCGTAGTATCCGTGTTATCCGTGTGCTATTAGATTTTCATAATCAAAGTAGTAGCGGATAAGCACCAAATTCCGTCCTGAAGCAGATATTGAACTTCATGAAGCAATAGAATGATATGCTCATAAAAAGCTTGGACTTGATGTTGAGTTTATGCGCTGTGTAGATGAAACAATATCCAGAATAAAAAGAAATCCACGAATGTTTCCAGTTGCTTTAAGAAATGCAAGAAAGGCAATGGTAAGAAGGTTTCCATATACTATCTTCTATGAGATTGGCGAAGAAGAGATTATGGTATTGGCAGGGCAATGGGGGACGAGGGCAATGGGGGACGTTGGGGTAGAAAGCAATTAGGAGCAATGGGGACATTGTTACTTTAGCTATTGGGTTAAGATCATTTTACCTGCCGGGCTCAACTCGGTCTAAATTTAGGCAAGGCAATTATTTATATGGATGTTAATGCTTTACTGGATAGAATAAAAGAACTTGTTGGTGATAGGCGTTACCGTGTTAAGGTTCATGCAGTTCGACATATGATAGAGGAAGGCTTTTCAGAAAAAAACATGGTTAACGCAATCCTTGGAAATAGTAAGATAATCGAATTGTATGATGAAGATAAAAGATGCTTAATCCTCGGGCAGTTTTTATGGAATGGCCTGGTGAGGTCGTGGCTTCATATATAGCTCTTAAGATAAATATTTTGGGGTAAGCGAATTCAAGACAGGCTATGT
>JASEGY010000567.1 GCA_030019105.1 bacterium
GCAAGCTCGACCACTACAAAATTGATCCAATGGCCCAAACGATGGACAAGGCCAAAATGGCTGATGATTGGGGGTCATTGAAAAAAAATTACTCTTTCTTCATTTTTTCCTTGACAGAAGATTAAAGTTTATGATAGAATTGGTTCTTTCTATAGAGTGAGGTTATTTTAAGGAGGGAGTCCCTGTATGCGGGATATGATTATTCTTGCTTGTACTGGATGCAAGAGGAGAAATTATACGACGACTAAAAATAAGAAGCAGCAAACTAGTAAGTTAGAGTTGAAGAAGTTCTGCAGATTTTGTCAAACCCACGTTCTCCATCGGGAAACAAAGTAATTTCCTGCCTTCGTAGGCCAGTAGCTCTAACGGCTAGAGCACCGGACTCCAAATCCGGGTGTTGCGGGTTCGAATCCTGCCTGGCCTGCTTATTATCCCTGAGGTGAAATGTTTTATAACCTGGTAAAATAGGGGAGGGGATAATTATGTCTGAAAAAGAATAAGGTGGCATAAGATGAAAGAAAAGATAGATAAACTAAAAAAATTTTTAAGGGAAGTCTGGTTAGAAGTGGCCCCTCCCCATGGTAAGGTTGCCTGGCCTTCTCGAAAAATGGTGGTGGGGTCAACTACGGTCGTCTTTATTGTCGTAGCCATCTTGAGTGTTTATATTGGTGTGGTAGATGTTGTTCTGTCAAAGGCAGTAAACTTTATTATTAGTAGGTGATAAAGGATATGGAAATGCAAGTGGAAGAATTGGAACAAGTGGAAGCAGGGCAAGAATTGGAAGGATTGGAATTAGAAGTGGAAAAGGGGTGGTATGTGGTTCATACCTATTCAGGGTATGAAAATAAGGTTAAAACCAGTATAGAACGCAGATTGAAAACAATGGGGCTGGATGGTAAAATTGAAGAAATTCTTATCCCTACCGAAGAAGTAGAAGAAAAAAAGGGGGGAAAGAAAAAGCTTACTCTCAAAAAGTTCTTCCCGGGATATATTTTAGTTAAAATGGTTATGGCAGATGATACATGGTATCTTGTCCGCCATACACCGGGCGTTTTTGGCTTTATTAGTCAAGGGGATAAACCTGTTCCCCTCAAGGAAGACGATGTTAGGAATATTCTGCACCAGGTTGATGAGGGTGAAGCCCGTATTACCGCCAGGGCGGCTTTTGAACAAGGCGAAAGTATTAAGGTTGTGGAAGGCCCCTTCACTAATTTTGTGGGAGAGGTGCAGGAGGTTAATCTTAAGCAGGCTAAATTAAAGGTGGCGATGAACATCCTGGGGCGTTCTACTCCAGTTGAGTTGGAGTTTGGGCAGGTGGAGAAATTGTAATTTTGGTGTCTGGTCGCCTGGTCGTCTAATTGATTCTGAGGAACAATAGCTCTTAAGATAAATATTTTGGGGTAAGCGAATTCAAGACAGGCTATGTAGCTTTCGGAGTTAATCCTTTAGGATTTCATTAGTTATGAAAGGCTAAAGCCTAAACTCCAAAGGATAACCAACCCCAAAATCTTTTTCTTAAACACTATACCAGACACCAGACTACCAGTTACTAATAAGGAGTAAATATGGCTAAGAAGAAGAAGAAGGTAGTTAAAGAGATTAAACTTCAGATTCCGGGTGGAAGGGCTAATCCGGCGCCTCCTGTTGGTCCGGCTCTTGGGCAGGAGGGGATAAATATCATGGAATTCTGCCGGGCCTTTAATGAACGTACCTCTAATCAAGAAGGGATGATTATCCCGGCAATTATCAGTGTTTATGAAGATAGGTCATTTACTTTTGAATTGAAGACCCCTCCGGCAGCCGTTCTCTTAAAAAAAGCCGCTGGAGTTGAAAAGGGTTCTGCTGACCCAAATCGAGATAAAGTGGCTAAAGTATCCCGGTCAGAAGTAGAGAAGATTGCCAGAATAAAGATGCCGGACCTCAATGCTATCGACCTTGAAGGGGCGGTGCAGCAGATTAGGGGAACGGCCAGGTCAATGGGGATTGAAGTCGAAGGGTAGTGGGGCAGGATGATGGAAGATTTGGAAGAGAGAATTAAATTCTTTTTGCATACTCGGCCATTTAGGCCTTTTATAATAGAACTAGAAAATGGATCAGCCGTCGCTGTTGACCATCCGGAAGCTGTGATTATAAGGAGTGGAAGGGTGGTATACATGAATCCAAGAGGTATTGCTTCTATTTTTGACGCAGAGTCAGTAACTCAGGTTACTGGGCCATCGAAACCGATTAAAATCAATGAGGCACACGAAAGCTAAAGCAAGCTATATTTCGGATTTTAGGCTTTA
>JASEGY010000568.1 GCA_030019105.1 bacterium
CCTGAACTCCAAAGGATAGCCAACCCCAAAATCTTTTTCTTAAACACTATAAGGATTAGGAAATAAGTAACTACTTCGCTGCAGATTTGCGCAGATAAACGCAGATGAGTTTAAATACAAGAAGTTAAGGAAAAATATCAGCGTAAATCTGCGTGAATCTGCGGCTGAGATGAAATATCTTTCCTCTGTGACTCTGTGGCTGAGTAGTTACCGGAAACTCGAAACCCGAAACTTTGTTTATGGTATCCAGTAATCTGATCTAACCTTATTTCGAAGAATGGTTTCTGCGTCAAGTCCCCTCATTCGAGCCAGGTTGACCAGATGGAAGAGGAGATTCCCCAACTCCTTTTCCGCTCCATCCTTTTCCTCCCCGGCATTTTCTTTGAACTTGCTCCAGTTGTTATCCACCTGACGAACCGCATCTTCAGGATCATTACTAATCGAGTCAAATCGCCCCAGCTTGTCCTGTACCCGTCTGGTAAGTAGAAGTGAGGGAAGATGCTTGGGGATGCCGGATAGAGGAGATTGCTCCGAGGCGGACTTATCTTTTTTCTCAGACTGTTTTATTCGCTCCCAGTTAGCTAAGATTTCATTGACATCCTTGACCTTGAGTCCGGCGAAGACATGGGGATGGCGGCGGATGAGCTTCTCACATGCCTGATCCAGCACTTCTTTTATGGTAAAGGCCCCGGACTCAGCCGCTATCTGAGCTTGAAAGATAACCTGAAGGAGAAGATCGCCCAACTCTTCTTTGAGGTTATCCTGATCATTTTCCGCAATAGTCTCGATCACCTCATAAGCTTCCTCAATCAAATAAGGCGCGGCTGAGGCAGGGGTCTGCTCTTTGTCCCAGAGGCAACCTTCATCGCTCCTGAGTTTAGCGACCATATCCACCATACGTTTGAAAGAATTCTCCATAGCTACCGCCTCAATTGTCCCAAATCATTCGAGACAGAAAATCCCAATCACGCTTTAGAAGAGAACCCAGCCTGCCGTGATTGGCCTTCAGGTGTGCATAATATTCGATAATACTTTCACAGAAATCTCGCAGTGCTTCGTCTTCGCTTTCCCCATAGCCGAACATATTCAAGTCGTAAGAGGAAGCAATGTAGACATTATCCTCAAACACGATATTGATAGGAAAGGGAGATTTAAAAAGATATTTCCCGTGTCTCAAGTTTAAAATAGTTATGTTTCTATCCGCTGGCCTGGGTTCTGGTTTAGATGGTTGAGCAAGAGCCACTGGTCCCATGAACGCTTTACTCCCTTCTTTTTTTCTCTTCTTTACTCTCCTCAGTCTCTGTCGGTTCTGGAGTCTTCAGTATGTGTATATTTCTAACGACCTTTGTCTTCTGCTTTAACTTCTCAAGAAGCTGGTCAAAGGTTTCTTTTTGTTTAGCCTGAGTAGCAACCTTTTTAACCTTTTCCTTGATTTCTTCCAGTTCTATATGAGAGGCCCCTCTTCTTTCTTCCAATTTAATGATATGAAAACCAAATTGGGTCCTGACCAGGTCACTGATCTCGCCTTCTTCCAGGGCAAAGGCAGCTTGTTCAAACGGCTTTACCATTTGCCCCTCTGAAAAGAAGCCCAGGTCGCCTCCCTTTTCAGCCATGGGGTCTTCCGAGTATTTTCCGGCTAATTCAGCGAAATCAGCCCCCGGGGTTTTGACCTTGCCTAAGATTTCTTCTGCCTTTTCCTTAGCTTTAGTTATTGTGGAAGTATCCGCCTCTTTATCTACTTTGATCAGGATATGTCTGGCTCGGACCTCAACCTGGGGATTAAAATCTTCTTTATGGTCTGCATAGTATTTTTCAACCTCGGTTTCGTCAATCTTAACCTCATTTAAAATACGCTCTTTTATTACCTCTTCAGCTAATATTTGATTTTTGATGTCAGCCAGCTTCTTTTTTATATCTTCTCGTTTATCTAAGCCCATCTGTTTGGCTTCTTCGACCAGCAGCCTGGTGTTGATCCATTGGTCAACTATCTCTTCGTACGCCCCTTCTGCATTCAGCATGCTCCGGTATTGAGGAGGAAGCTCTGATAGTTGTTGATTAAATTCTTCCAGAGTCAAGACTTCATCATTGACCTGAGCCAGGGTCTTATCCTCTCCTCCAGCGTTACTGCAGCCAACAAGCAATATGCCTAAACCAATAAGAGTTGCTTTAAATTTCATAATTTATCTCCTTTCTGATGGTGTAATTTGGCCTTGATCATCGTTTCGGCGTATCCTCTTCAAATCTAAGGGTAAGAGCCAACGGGTTCAAAGTTCAGGGTTCA
>JASEGY010000569.1 GCA_030019105.1 bacterium
GCCAGGCCGGCTCGGCCCGCCAGGCCGGCTCGGCCCGCCAGGCCGGCTCGGCCCCCAACCCGTCCGATAACCTGGAAAGGAATCCTGTTTTCCCTGGCAAAATGTTCTATATCCGAAAGGTTTTCCTCAGTTGAGGCAAGTAAAATCCTCGATTGGGACTCTCCAAAGAGCAAGGGAACAGGCGGGAGGTCAGTCCTCAAAGATATTTCCGCTCCCAGACCACCCATCAAGCAGCTTTCAGAAATGGCCACGGCCAGTCCCCCTTCAGCGCAATCATGGGCAGTATGAATAATTCCCGCCTGAATAGCGGACAGGGCCGCTGCCTGGACCTGCCTTTCGATTTCCAGGTCTATATCCGGCGCCCGGCCGACGACACGATTGTGGATCACCTTTAAATATTCACTTCCTCCAATTTCTTCTCTGGTCTCTCCAAGCAGAACGATTATATCTCCCGGCACACAGAATCCCGCCCCCTTTACTAAAGGTTCGGAACTATTTATCAAGCCAACCATACCTACCACCGGGGTGGGATAGATCGCCCCCCGGGGAGATTCGTTGTAAAAGCTGACATTACCGCTTACCACCGGGGTATCAAGCATCCGGCAAGCCATGCTCATTCCATCGACCACCCGTTGGAATTGCCAATATACTTCCGGTTTCTCCGGGTTACCGAAATTGAGACAGTCGGTTATGGTCAGGGGCGAGGCCCCGACACAAACCAGGTTTCTGGCGGCTTCAGCCACAGCAATGGCTCCGCCCCGAAAGGGATCAAGATAACAATAGCGGCCATTGCCGTCAGTAGTAACAGCTACTAATTTTTCAAGCCCCTTGATCCGAAGAACAGCAGCGTCAGCTTGACCGGGAAGCACGACCGTATCTGTCCCGACCATATGGTCGTATTGTTCGTATATCCAGTTCTTAGGACTGATATTAGGTGAAGCTAAGAGCTTAAGCAAGCTCTGATTAAAATCTTCTCGACGAGTAATCAGTGAAGGGTCAAGTTGCTGGAGCTTATCTTGATAGTCGGGTCGAATGCCTTCCGGCTCATAAACCGGGGCCGCGTCAGTTAAGGCCCTAACCGGAACCTCAGCTACCACTCTTTTCCCGTCTTTTATCCTGAACATGCCATCCTTTGTTACCTTCCCAACAGGAACCGAATTCAAATCCCATTTGTCGAAAATTTTCCTGGCTATATCTTCCGTCCCTTTCTTAAGACAAAGGATCATCCGCTCCTGAGATTCAGAGAGCAGCACTTCGTAAGGGGTTATTCCTTCTTCTCGACGGGGGACAACTGCGACATCTATTTCCAGCCCGCTTTCCCCACGAGCGGCCATTTCAGAGGATGAACTGGTCAACCCGGCTGCCCCCATATCTTGAAGCCCAATTACGACGCCACTTGTAGTTTGAAGTACCTCCAAACATGCCTCAAGAAGAAGTTTTTCCGTAAAGGGATCACCAATCTGAACCGCAGGCCGGTCCTCATGAGAATCGTCTCTCAACTCAGCCGAGGCAAAAGTGGCCCCATGAATTCCGTCCCGGCCGGTAGCAGAGCCTGCATAAAGGAGGGTATTCCCCTCTCCGGAAGCGATTCCCTTAACTAAAGAAGATATTTCAACCAGGCCCACACACATAACATTGACTAAAGGATTCTCCTGATATGGCTCTTCAAAATAGACCTCTCCTCCGACAGTAGGAATACCCATACAATTACCATAGGAAGCTATACCGGCGACTACACCTTTAAGAAGGTGTTGAGTCCGTGGGGTATTGGGGTCTCCAAACCGAAGAGAATTCAGGAGACAAATCGGTCTGGCTCCCATGGCAAAAATATCCCGAATGATCCCCCCGACTCCGGTGGCTGCTCCTTGAAAGGGTTCCACGGCGCTGGGATGATTATGCGATTCGATTTTAAAGACCAGGCCTAAACCTTCTCCCAGGTCGATTACCCCGGCGTTTTCACCCGGCCCCTGTAAGACCCGTTTCCCTTGAGTTGGAAAGGACTTAAGCACCGCCTTAGAATTTTTATAACTACAATGCTCACTCCACATAACAGAGAAAATGCCCAGCTCAACCAGATTAGGCTCCCGGCCTAAAATGTTTTTTATCCGGGCATATTCTGTTTCTGAAAGACCATGTTGAGCAACAAGTTTCTTGGTTATCATAGACATCTCCTCAATTTCGGGTTTCGGGTTTCGAGTCTCGCAGTCTGTCGGAGCGAAATAGAGAATCCCAATGTTCACGGCATCTTGTTGTAGTTGCAGAGCTTGCTCT
>JASEGY010000056.1 GCA_030019105.1 bacterium
TGAACCCTGAACTTTGAACCCTTTGGCTCTTACCCTTAGATTTGAAGAAGATACTTTATTGGTTAGTTTTAACAAACTCTTTCATGAAATCCACCAGTCTTGCCACTCCTTCCAGGGGGAAGGCATTGTAAATAGAGGCCCTGATGCCGCCTACGGACCTATGTCCCTTTAGGCCGTGAAGTCCTGCAGCCGTGGCTTCCTGGACAAATTTCTTCTCAAGGTCTTCATCCGGAAGCCTGAAGGTTACATTCATCAGAGAGCGGCTGTCGGCATCTACCGTGCTGCGGTAGAATCCGGAGGACTCGTTAATGGCCTGGTAAAGCAGGCCTCCTTTTTTCTTGTTGATTTCTTCGACCTTTTCGACGCCCCCCTGCCTTTTAACCCATTCTAAGACAAGTTTAACCGCATAAACAGCAAATACAGGCGGGGTATTGTAGAGGGAATTGTCTTCAATATGGGTTTTATACCTGAGCATGGTTGGCACAGTCTCCGGGCATCTCTCCGCCAGGTCCTTTTTGATGATAACCACGGTCACTCCTGCCGGGCCAAGATTTTTTTGGGCGCCGGCATAGATAAGGCCAAATTTTTTCACATCCACTCGCCGGCTAAGGATGTCAGAAGACATGTCAGCGATCAGAGGGATGCCGTTGGTCTCAGGGAAGCTGGCCCATTGTGTTCCAAAAATGGTGTTATTGGAAGTCAGATGCACATACGCCGCGTCCTTAGAGAGCTTAATCTCTTCCGGCTTTGGTATCCGCCGGAATTTCTCGTCCTCAGTAGTGGCCGCAATAACAGGCTGTCCGAGAAGCTTTGCTTCCTTCAATGCCTTTTCTGACCAGGAGCCGGTAATGATGTAGTCGGCCTTCCCTCCTGAATTGAGAAGATTCATCGGGATCATGGCAAACTGAAGGCTGGCCCCACCACCCAAAAAGAGAATTTCATAATCTTCCGGGATGACCATAAGTTCTCTAAAAAGTGATTTGGTTGTGCTTAAAATCTCTTCAAATTCCTTAGAGCGGTGGCTTATCTCCAATACAGACATCCCGATAGAATTGTAATCCACCACATTTTTCTGTAATTCTTCGAGGACCTCCAGCGGTAAGGTGGCCGGTCCTGGATTAAAATTAAACTTTCTTGCCATTATATTTGCCTCCTCGTATATTTATTTAGAGCCTATCCCAAAACCTACTTTTTTGAATGTAGCCCAGGCGTCTCGCCTGTGGTCATATTCACAGCCGGGACGGCTGTGCTACTTTTATCTAATTTAGCCGCTTCTTCTTCTTCTTCTCTTTCAAAAGAATAAGACGTTCCCAGCACAAGTATTGATAATCCAATCAATACCCCAAGCCCAGCACCAGGCACGCCCGGCTCTTTCTCCAATTTCTGGACTATTGCACGAAAGTCTTTTGCTTCATCTAAGGGAAACCTCTTTGCAGCCAACATCATATCGATATACTTTCTAAGTCTGTTAACTTCTTCACGTGTAAGAGGATTGGATTTTTCCCCAGCCCAGTTTACCATAATTCCAAGGATATTCTGGTAAACCTGACTTTGGTGACCATAAAGCCGAGTTTGCTGGTCAGGTAAAATAAGCTTTGCTTCAGAGAGAACAGCAACAACAGTTTCATTAACTTTCGAGATAATACCTACAACTTCAGTAAAAACATCCATCCGCTTGTTAAAAACATCCATCCGCTTGTTTATCCTTGATATTTCACCTGTTAACTTCCGATCACCCTCTGATATTTCTTCTGTTAACTTCCGATCCATCTCTGATATTTCTTCTGTTAACTTCCGATCCATCTCTGATATTTCTCCTGATAACTTCCGATCACCCTCTAATATTTCTCCTGTCAACTTTCGATCCATCTCGATTATTTGTTTTTCCTGGGCAGCAAATTTCCCGCGCAACCACCATGGAAGAACGATTACAACCCCTACCGCACTAATTACCCCCCCTAATGTACTAATTATTATGCCTATTAATTGGATCCATTCTATTAGATTCATCCTGTTCCCTCCCTTTCTTTATTAAACGGTTACTCCCTGAATACTGCGTCCAGGTCTACTGTCAGCCCTGGCAATGTCATTACTTCAAGACTGCCCTTCCCCTCATAAATCGCCGGAAGGCCGTATTTGCCGTCTTCCCCCAGCAAACGCACTGTCAACAGCTTATCTATGGGATGGATAATCCAATATTCTTTAACCCCCTTCTTTTCGTAGAGGGCAAGCTTCTGGATCTGATCCTTAGAGGCGGTGAAGGGAGAGAGAATCTCCACGATAAAGTCAGGCGCCCCCCGCCCCCCTTACAACTTACAACTTACAACTTACAACAGATACCCATTAAATTTGAAGAGGATACTTGAGAGGATATGTTAAGCTGTTGCTGATACCTGACGCTTACAACTCTAAGTGATGCTAAGTTTAACACAAGAATGCCGATTCTGTCAAGAATAAATATGAATGTCCCCAGAAGTAGGGTCATCTGTTCGATCTTCTGATGGTTATTACTCCCCAGTAGAAACAGACGACGAAAACGGCCAGCATAATACCGAGGGAAATTATCTCCACCCCCTGCCCCAGAAAACTTGCCCGCAACGCCTTGCTGGCATGGGTTAGTGGCAAGAAATAGAGCACAGCCTTGATAAAATAAGGTAGTCTGTCCACCGGGAAGAATGTACCGCAAAAGAAAGCCATCGGCATGATGAAGAAGTTGGAAAAGGTGGCGGTGTCCTCGTGTGATTTTGCCCGGAAACCGGCAATGACACCAAAGGAAGCAAAGATCAGGCAGTTTAGCAGCCAGACTGGAAAAAAGACAGGACTTTTAGGAAATCCTGCCCCAAAGATAGCCCCGGCAACTAAAATCAAACTTGAGGCAAAGAGTCCGCGAACTACTCCGGACAAGACTTCACCAAGCATTATATCCGTGGCTGTAACCGGGCTTACCTGGAACTCGTCAAATGTCTTAAAATGGAGCCTGCCAACCGCAATAGTGGTAGCAATCCAGGAATACGAATTGGTCATCGAACTCATGGCGCAGATACCTGGTACGACAAAGGCAAGATAAGATACCCCTTCAATACTGATCCCACGACCAAGTCCCAGGCCAAAGGCAACTAAGTACAATAGAGGTGTGACCATAGTTGAGAAGAGGTAGCCAATACGCAGGAGCCGACGCTTGAAAATAAGCATCTCGCGCAGAAAGATAGGATAGAAGTTCATCTCTCAATCCTCTCACCGGTAAGCTTAATAAAGACATCCTCTAAATTTGACTCCCGAATAACGACATCATCGCCCCTTGTTTGCGCAAACCTGTAGGCCTCCTCGCGACCTTCAAATAACCTGTAATTAGTCACCCCATCATCAAGGGATTCGACCACGAAGCGGCCTATTTGGGCCTTGAGTTCGGGAGGTGTGCCCAGGACAATCAACTTGCCGTGACTGAGTATCCCTACCCGATGGCACAGGAGCTCGGCCTCTTCGATGTAATGAGTAGTCAATAAGACAGTTACACCCTGTTGTTTCAGATTGCGGATAAGGTCCCATATCTGACGCCGTACCTGGGGATCAAGTCCGACTGTAGGCTCGTCTAAAAAAAGCACTCCGGGCCGGTGCATAATTGATCGGGCTACAAGAAGCCGCCGCTGCATCCCCCCGGAATAGGTCTTAACTAAGCTGTCTGCCCGCTCAGATAATCCTGTCCACTTAAGCAGATATTCTATTCTTTCCTCTATCCCCTTCATCTGATGAAGCAGTCCGTGCAGACGGAGATTCTCTCTGCCGGTAAGCTCACGGTCCAGATTCAATTCTTGCGGGGCTACGCCAATCAGCCGTTTGACCTTAGTGGCTTCCCTGACCACATCCAGTCCGTTGATCTCTGCCCGGCCGGAAGTTGGCAAGGTCAAGGTATTGAGCATACGGACAGTGGTGGTCTTACCTGCCCCATTCGGGCCAAGCAGACCAAATATCTCACCCTTTACGATGTGCAGATTGAGCTTCTCAACAGCCTTTATCTGCCCAAAATACTTGGTTAAATTTTCTGTTATAATCATATAGCTTCCTTAACCAGGGTAGAAATAGCCTCAGCCTTTATATCCTCTAAGGAGTAATATCTCCCACCTAAGCCTTGAGAAAGCTCCTGCAATCTTCCCAGGCGGACAAATCCTGTTTCGGTATCTATGACGATTGACTTTACTCCGGCTGACTTTATCTTAGCCGCAATCTCTCTGGCCTCTTCAAAGGGCTTAGCCTCCTTCCGGATACTTACATTTGCCTTGCCATCTGTAACTAACACCATTAGCGTGGCCAGACGTTCATCCTTTCTTAATTCTCGCCGGATAATGTCCAGCCCTAATTGCAAGCCCGAAGAAAGGGGTGTCTTGCCTCCTGTGGGTAACTCCTCAAGTCTCGCGGAAGCTAATTCTACGCTGTTGGTGGGCGGGAGCAGAACTTCCGCTTTGTTTCCCTTGAAGGCCAGCATGCCTACCCGGTCCCTTTTCTGGTAGGAGTCGATAAGTAAGGAAAAAATAGCCCCTTTGGCGGCGGTCATCCGTTGTGAAGCCCCCATAGAACCTGATGAGTCTACTACAAACAGTACCAGATTGCCGATTTTCTTCTCCCTTACCTTCTCCCGGATATCTTGCCGCTCGATAACCATCTTCCGACCCCTGACCCCTGACCCCTGACCCCTGTCTAATTGGTGCGGCGCTGCTGCCCGGAAGGTGGCATCAAAGGCAATATCGCTTACCTTTCCCCCTGGTAAGCTGCTTTTTGTATATCTTCCCCTCTTATCCCTGGAAACAGTTTTACTCCTTCTTCCGGCGCCATCCTTCATCTCTTTTTCTTTTGGCAGCCGGAAATCTTTTACCTCAAAAGGCGCTCCTGTCTCAAAATGGGTCTCGGTGCTTGAATCCGGCTGCTCCTGCTGCCCGTCAGTCATCCTCCTTACTGTCTTGATCCTTATCTTCACCCTGGGGCGAAGGACTCTGATTGGACTCAGATTGTTGAGGCGGACTTTTTTGCTTTTTATGCTCCTGGATAGTCTGCTCAAGCTGCTCTTGCTCCATCTTTCTGTCCTGGAAAGGCTTCTTTCGCATTCGATGAGGCAGGACAAGCTCTGCTGCTTCCCGGACATCCTCTTCTGTCACCTCAGTCCGTTCATGATAGGCGGCAATTGTCCGCGATGTCTTCATCATAAAGATATCCGCCCGATGTCCATCTACCTGCATATCTACCGCTATTTTGGCAATCAGCTCCAGCATGCCGTCAGACAATACTACCTTGTGAAGCAGTCCCTCGGCATCAACTATCAATTTGCTTAAAGTCTTCTCTTCCTCATCCCACTTAGCCACGAATTGGGCTGAAGCTTCCTCAAAGCCCTGCCGTCTTTTGATGATCTCCACCCTGGCCCTGGGGTCGTCTATTCCCTCAATATTTACACAAAGGCCGAATCTATCGAGTAATTGAGGCCGAAGCTCCCCCTCTTCAGGATTCATGGTGCCGATCAGAATAAAGTGGGCCGGATGGGAAAAGGAGACACCTTCTCTCTCAATGGTATTGACACCCATGGCCGCCGAATCAAGGAGGACATCAACGATGTGATCATCCAGCAGGTTTACTTCATCTACATAGAGTATCGCCCGATGGGCATCAGCCAGAACCCCTGGCTCAAACTTCTTCTCGCCGGTCTTTAAGGCATGCTCAATGTCGAGCGTTCCAACTACCCTGTCCTCGGTTGCTCCGACGGGCAGGTTGACCACTCGCATCTTCCTCCTGATTACAGGCAGGGATTCACCCTGGGCCTTTCGATGGCGACATTCATGGCACATCAACTCCTCGCGTTGCGGGTGACAGCTAAAGGGACAGCCGGAAACCACCTCAATCTCCGGCAGAAGGTTGGCCAGCGCCCTGGCCGCAGTTGATTTAGCCGTGCCTTTTTCTCCCCGAATAAGCACGCCGGACAGCCCAGGATTGATGGCGTTCAACACCAGGGCCTTCTTCATCCTTTCCTGGCCAACAATAGCGGTAAATGGAAATATTATACTTCGACAGCTCATTCTTTATTTACCTCCAGAAGAATATTGGTGTTCATCCGCTACTACTTTGATTATGAAAATCTAATAGCACACGGATAACACGGATACTACGGATTACCACGGATAAAATCAGTATAAATCCGTTAAATCCGTGTCATCCGTGTGCTATTAAAAAGAGTAGCTATTTCCACTGATTTGGATAAACTTTTTGCTACATCAAAAATGTGCTTTTTATAAGTCTTGATTATTTGACCCGAGGCTATAAACATTCCGCCCCGCTGGGGCTAAAAAGCTAACCGTCATTTTTGGCTCATTTGGCTCATTTTTGGCTCACCAAGAAAATAATGGGTATCCCTTTTACCCATTCCAATGACATTAAAAATATTTCCCCTTGCCCAGTCATCACAAACTTGACATTGATATTCTTGCGGATGAAATCCATAGCTTCTTCCACCTGCTCAATGATTGTGCCTTCGATCATCCTATCATCAATAACTATGGTTTCTTCTTTGAATCGGCCGCAGTGTATTACTGCTTGTGAGAGAAAGCGCTGTGGATCTTTGCGAAAGAGAAGGGTTGCCGCCCAGGTTGGTTGGCCTTCTTTTATCAGTTCCAGCTTTTCGAGAACCTGCAAGGGTTCTTCATCATTTCCAATCTTTCTTCTGCCAGTTTCATTGGCCTTTTTGATGTATCTTTTAACCTTTTCAAAATCTATATCTTCAATGGTTGCATCCCTTGCTGGAAGTTTATCCCAGCTCATTCCTGTAGAATGAAAATGCATCTGGGCAATTTCCTGCATGGGCATAATCCGGTTACTGCTTCCCACTCTTCTAAAACATCTACCCCTTACAGATACAGGTTTAATTGGGAATTCTTTAATCCTGATAATGACGAGACTCTTTCCATCGATTTCGTTAAGTTCAATTTCAGGAATGACACGAGGCTCGGTGGCTTGAGAAATCTGGTTCGCCCAATCTTTCAGGGTTTCTTTTCCAATCTGAGCACCTTTTACTTTACCTTTATCAGAAACACCGATGAGGATAGTCCCCCCTTTTGTATTGGCCAAAGCCACAGCAGTCTCTATTGATTCCTTGTCAAAATTTTCTTTAAACTCCAGAGTTTCGGTTTCCCCTGAAGCTAATAACTCTTTCAGTTCTTTCTCCATCAGACTCATCTTATCATCCCCCTGGTCGGTAATTGCACACTACACTTACTACCTTTTAATATTAATGCAAATTTGAGAGAAAGTCAAGTTTTAAAGTGGTCGCCTACATAGGCTCAACTTATCGAGCGAAGCGGGATTTTCTTGAAGAAATCTGGTTTCTTAGATCGTATCTCTGTTAAGTTCCCTCTTTATCTCCTGCATCTTGGCCCCCCAGTCAGCCACATCTTCGGCGGTGAGGATATCTATCGAGCCGCCCTGGAAGTCACCGATTATATCGCCCATCTTTTCTTCAATCCAGCCCTCGATCTCGATGTAGGCATTTTTCAGCCCTTCCAGGACCTCCGGATCGGCATCCCATAGACCCCGCTGCTGTGCCTCAAGCAGCCGGCGGCCGATCTCCTCTAAAGCCCAGGGGTTGTTCTCCTCAAAGAATTTCTTGTTCTCCTCATTCAGGACAAAGGTGCTGGTAATGTCATCAAAAATCCAGTCATCTACCTCCTGCGTGGTGGCCTCCCAGCCGTAGACCCGGCCGATGCGTTTGGAGATGTCTCCGGCTCCTTTGTAGCCGTGCTGTTTTTGGCCCTCGATCCATTTGGGATTAAGCAGCTTTGTTCGCACCACCCGCCTGACTTCATCGGCCATGTCCCTGACCTCGACATGCTCCGGCTCGCGGGTATCGCCGTAGTAGGTCTTGACTTCTTTGCCGGAGATATGCCTGGCAGCCGCAGTCATCCCGCCGTGGGCGCCAAAGTAACAGCAGCAGCCAAACAGGTCGTGTTCGTCAGAAACCACCTTGTTGTAGGTTATATCTACCGTCTTTAAATTGTCAGCCAATTGACGGTGCTTCTCTTCGCCAAATATCCCCTTGCCGTAGGCATATCCATTCCAATAGACGAATACATCCGAGAGGTCGGCCTCATCCTTCCAGGCCGAGGCATAGACGGCCAATTGCGTTCCTGCCTGGTAGGTGCCGGGTTTTGAGGCAAAGACCCGCAAGGTAGCATCCCGCCACAATTGCGGATTGCGCACCCACTCCGTGGGTACACGGGATTGCGGATCTTCAGATTGTTGACTAATCTGAGCAAGTGTATGCTTACGGACAAAATTCATCTCCTCCGGCTCAGGCAGGGAGGCCACGGCCTGGATGGTCTCATCCAGCAGCTCAATACAATTAGGGAAGTTGTCCCGGGTTATGCCGGAAACACGAATAGTAACATCAATCCTGGGCCGGCCTAATTCCTCTAAGGGAATCACCTCAAAGCCCTTTACCCGGCCATTTGGCTGCCAGACAGGCTTGACGCCCAGTAGATAGAATATCTGGGCCATCCCTTCACCGTCAGACCACATGATGTCAGTGCATTGCCAGTAGATAGCCACATTCTCCGGCAGTTTGCCTTCTTCTTGCCTGTGCTTTTCAATCACGGCCCCGGCCAATTTCCGGCCTACCTTCCAGGCGGCCTTGGTAGGGATCCGGTGCGGATCAAGGGAGTAGAAATTCCTGCCTGTGGGTAAGATGTCGTCCCGCCCCCGGTTAATCAGGCCCGAAGGGCCAGGGGGAATGTAACCGCCATCAAAGCCGTGGAGAAGCGCTTCAATCTCCTGCGACTCATCAATTCGCCTGTTCAAATCAGTCAGCCTTTCCTGGATTACCCCCAGACTGTCTATGTACTCTGCCTTCTTCAACCCCTCACCAAGAACTTCCTTAGCCATGTTGCCCGGGTCTTTTCCACGCTTAAGCATCCGGCGGATAAATTCCTTGCAGAGGGTATCGATCTCTTCTAATAACTCACCGTAACTTTGCTTGTGATGCGGGCAAACCTTGCCGCCATCCGCCAGCATCTCAGCCAGATTCATGCCCATCATCCCGGCGACAATCTTTCTTAAAGAGACTTCCTCACCCGCATCGTAACGCAGGATGGAGTTAATGAAATCCACCCGCTTCTCACCTTCCGGCAACCGGCCAAAGATGTGCATCCCATCCTGGATTTGGGTATTTCTCGTCAGGGACAATGCCCCGTGAGCAGCCCGGGCTATCTCATCAAAGGGGATGGATTTAACCTCATCCTCACTAAGCTCATTGAGAGCCGCTTTTTTAAATCCGCAATCCGCAATCCCGGCTACCCACGAAGTGGGTGCGCAATCAACCTTTATCTCTTTGTCCAGATTGGTCTTCTGAATTGCATCCATAATCAGGTGCTGCAAGGCATGCGCCCGTCCGGGGTCAACATCCTTCAACTGCTCATATTCACCCAGGAACTGCCCCAATTCCTCAAGTTCCTCGTAAAGCCCGCCCTGGGTCATTACTGTTTGCATGTGGTCAACCAGGATGGCATAGCTGCGACGCTTAGCAATAGTGCCCTCCGGGGGGTTGTCCGCATTGTAGATGTAAAGGTGCGGGATGTCCCCAATGCCAATGTCCGGATAGCAGTCACCAGACAGGGCGGTGCCTTTGCCGGGCAAGAATTCCAGGTTGCCGTGCGTGCCGACATGGACAATCACATCCACCTCAAAGTCACGCTCTAAATAGCGGTAGGTAGCCATGTACTGATGCGGCGGCGGGATGTCCGGGTCGTGGAGTATCTTACAGACCTGGCCGTCACATCTTGCTCCGGCACAGCCGCGCTTGGGCTGGATACAGACAACGGCGTTACCATACTGCACTCCAGTGACTAATATCTTGCCGTCATAGACCATGGCCGGCGGCACACCGTTTACCTCTTCACCCGGAGGCTGACCCCAGGCATTATTCATCCGATCCTTGACCTCAGGCGAAAGGGTGTCAAACCACTCCTCGTATTCTTCTTTGGTTACCTGCTTCAGGACACCGCCTTTATTGACTATCTCATCCACGGTAGTCCAGCGAAACTCGCTGATGGCCTTGCGGTCCATAATCGTTTCGATCAATTCCTTGCCATCGGCCGGCGGCTCGACGCTGTAGCCGGCCTCTCTCATCCGGCGCATTATCCGGGCTACACTCTCTAAGGTGTCCAGATTAGCGCCGCCGCCTACCGTGGTCTCCACTGAGGCACAGGGGTTGCTGTGCAGGATAAAGGCCACCTTGCGCTCCCGGACCGGTTTCTGTCGCAGCCTCACCCAGTTGGCCACCCGCCGGGCAACCTTCCGGCACCGCTCCCGGATCGGCATCCGCTGTTGCAAGTCGCCTTCTTCCTTGCTTCCCCCGCCAATGATGATTGGCTCAATCACGCCTTCAAACTCCGGCATGGCAATCGACCAGCCAATACCAGCCCCCAGTCCATCCTTATCATTCTTCCATTCCTCAATAGTTCTGGAGTAAGAGGTCACCGGTGAGAAGACCGGCACATCAAATCTCTTCAGGATATCCACGCCACCGGAAGCTACCTCCTTGTCGCTGAGACCCTTTCCCCTGGCATTGTCCAGGAAGAAGTTTTGGAGCTTGATGAGGGCATCAATCCGCGGAGTTCCATCCTGGCCCAAGAAATACTCACAGACCACCTCTCTACTCCCCTTGCATCCCCGCTCTTCATCCTTAACCGAGTAGGAAAAGGCCGGGATGACATTCAAACCCAATGCCTCTAACTCACGAATCAGGGCATCTTCGACCTCTAGGTTGTCATTCACCCAGTAATGGCGGGAGAGAAGGAGAGCAACATAAGTCTTATAAGACTTATAAGTCATATACCACTCCAGATATTTCTCAACAGTGCTAAAAATCCCCGGCGCATCAGGATGATACAGGCCTTCCCAGGGAACCGGCTTCGGCTCTGCTGCCTCCACATCAAGCCCGCCTGCCTCACGGGCGATGTAGCGCAGCATATTGGTGAAGTTCTCCTCGCCGTTGATAACTAAGTAGGAGTAGACATTAGCTACCACCTCCGGCTTGACGGTTGAGAGCATCCAGTAGGATGGGTCGTGCCCGACGCAGACAATGGGCGTCTTTTTGCCCAGCTCCCGCAGCCTCTCTTCGATCGTTTCCCAGAACCCCTCGGTTGAGCGGTAAAGAAAGATAATGTCAGCACCGGCCGCCTCCTCAAGCACTGAGTCAAGCCTTTCCGGCTCATCCTCTAACCTTTTCGAGGAATAAGCCTTAACCTCCACAAGGTCTGTTGCCTTCCTGCTTGCGCGAACAAGCATGTTAAGGTAACTTTGCCACATAATTGAAACAATCTTCATTCTGCGTCTCCTTTCCATTAACTCGAGAGTTAAAAGTTCTCGTGTGTCTTCGAGGCTAACCCATTTAAAATAGGCCACTTACCTTTAATGACGGGCAGTTCTGCAAAAGTCAACAGTACCAATGGCTTACGGAGAACTTTTAACTGTCGAGTCATTAAGATATGGCCTCTTTTTGAACCGGTGCCCATAAATTTAGCCAGGGCAGTAGGGTTATATCTTTAGCCCCAACAGGGCGATATGTTTATAGCCAGTCAGCAACCTCACTCTTTTAACTAAAAAGAAACCTTTGACAATAGCTGTCAGTTATGTTATTATTTTATTAGGTTTGTTTGGCTCTATCTCTCCAATTAGAATTGAAAGGAGGCTATACCATGGTTATTGCAAAAGAGCAAATTACAAAAAAGTCACTACTTCTAAACCCCCAAAAGATAGCAAAACTACGAGATTTTTTTAAGGCTAACAGCGATTCTCAAGCTGTTCGACAAGCTATTGACGAAACATTAGCCTATAAAGACGCCCTAAGGGCTGCCCGGCTAATTCAAAGCCGTAATACATTTGCCCGAAATGGAAGGAAGGACGCTTAATTGGCTAAACCTCAGATATTTGATACTTCTGTTTTAATCCCCTGGTTAAGGAATAAAAGTTATGACAATCTTGTGACAGCTTCTTTTGAATCCCACCGTTTTCTGCTTTGCACGGTTGTCTGGATGGAACTTTATGCCGGCACGAGAAGCAAAACCGACAAAAGGGATTTAGACCGAATACTGCAATCACTCTCAGGTATTGGACGAATAGTTTCGCCTTGTCAAGAAGATTTCTATTTGGCAGGCCAGATTATAGCCTATTATGCTCGAAAGTATGGCGCTATTCAGCCAAGAGATCATGCAAATGACATATTAGTTACCCTATGTGCTTGGAGAGCAAAAGTAGAACTAATTACGGAAAACAGAGAGCATATGGAAACTTGGCAAAATATATTGAAACGATCAAATAAAAGACTTGATTTGAAAATTGTAGCCCGGTAGATTTAAGATGATAGCGGTCTTAGCCTTGCAATTTTCCCCATAATTTGAACTTGACTTAGTCGCTAACTTAGTTTACAATTGGTCCCGGAGGTGAAACAAATGTTAGCAAAGGTTAATATTCATGAAGCAAAAACTCACTTCTCTCAGCTTTTAACTCGCGTAGGTAATGGAGAAGAAATTGTTATTGCCAGAGCCGGCAAACCTATTGCTCGTCTTATTCCCATTACAAAAAGAGGTAATCAACGCATTCCTGGAAGTGCAAAAGGAAAAATTGTTATTGCAGAAGACTTTGATGCCCCTTTGCCTGATTCCATTCTGGAGACATTTGAACAATGAGGGCATTATTAGATACCCATACCTTCTTATAATATTACCCCGCAACATTTGCGTTGTCCGCGAGAATGTTACGATTGCGGA
>JASEGY010000570.1 GCA_030019105.1 bacterium
GAACCCTGAACTTTGAACCCTTTGGCTCTTACCCTTAGATTTGAAGAAGATACGAGGATACGTACTATGCTTGAAGCAAAGAATATAGTCAAGGTATACGGTGGACGACGAGTAGTTGATGAGGTCAACCTTCAGGTGAAAAAGGGAGAGGTGGTTGGTTTACTTGGCCCTAATGGAGCCGGCAAGACAACCACTTTTTACTGTCTGGTTGGTTTTATCTCTCCGTTAACCGGTCAGGTTATCCTTGATAGTAAGGAGATTACCAGGCTGCCAATGTACAAACGGGCTAGAAAAGGAATAGGCTATTTAGCTCAGGAACCCTCTATTTTTCGGAAACTTACTGTCAAGGAAAATGTGCTGGCTATCCTTCAGACTCTTAAGCTAAGTGAAACTGAACGCCAGGAGAAATCAAGGGCACTATTACAGGAATTAAAGATCGAACATTTAGCCGACCAGCCGGCGTATACTCTTTCCGGTGGGGAGCGGAGACGAACAGAAATTGCCCGGGCGATGGTTACTTCACCTAACTTTATCCTCCTTGATGAACCCTTTGTTGGAATTGACCCTATTGCCGTTTCTGACATCCAACAAATCATTAGGCGTCTCAAAGAAAAGGGGCTGGGGGTGCTGATTACTGATCATTCTGTTCGAGAGACACTGGAGATAACTGATCGGGCCTATATTATGTATCAGGGAAAGATTCTCATCCATGGGACTGCCTCTGAATTGGTCAATGACCCTAAAGCCAGGGAGATATATCTTGGAGAACGATTTCGGATGGACTGAAAAAGAAGTTGACAAGTAGAAGAAACTGTGGTAAAATTTACTATTAACCGTTCACGAAACGATGAAATTGGAAATTGAGCCTTCATACTAATTTCTAATTTCCAATTTCGAGCCCGAAAGGCCTTGTTAATCATTCATAATAAAGGAGTTGATGCTTTTGCAGCTAACTATTACAGGCCGGCATATGGAGATTACTTCACCGTTACATGAGTACATAGAGAAGAAATTTTCACGGGTGGAAAAGTATTTCAAGAAAGGAGTTGATGTTCACGTAAGTCTTTCCGTGGAAAAAATGAGCCATAAAATAGAAGTCACGGTTACCGTGAACGGACTTCTCTTTAGAGGAGAAGAAGCAACTCCGGACATGTATGCTTCTATTGATCAGGTAGCAGATAAGATAGAAAACCAGTTGAAAAAATACAAAGAGAAGACTAAGGGGCACAAGGTTAAATCTTCCCCCTGGGAAGAGATAAAGGTTGTTTCGGAAGGAGAGAAAGGAGAGGAAGACAGGGTTCTGATAAAGACTCAACGTTATACATTTAAGCCTATGTCTCCGGAAGAAGCTGCTTTACAATTAAATCTAAGCAAGAATGATTTCTTAGTGTTCACTAATGCTGAAAGTGACCAGATAAATGTAATTTATCACAGGCGGGATGGCAATTACGGTTTAATTGCACCATCTGCATAAATGAATTAACGCCATACCGCAAAAGTCACCCCGGCAACTTGTTTTTGGTGATTGGTAGTCTGGTGATTGGTAGTCTGGTAATCCCCAGACAATAGACACCAATTACCAGACACCAGGCGCCTGACACCTGAGCAGCTAAAATAGGAGCCTAACTTCAATTGTGGAGGGTAATTATGACACTCTTGGATATCTTAGATGGAAAATCTGTTAAACTCAATCTTTCTGCGAGCGACAAAGATGGCGTTTTGGCTGAACTAATAGATATTTTAGTTAAAGCCGGCAAGATTACGGAAAGAGAAAACGCGCTTTCGGCTATTATGAAGCGTGAAGAGTTAATGAGTACCGGTATCGGACACGGAGTAGCTATTCCTCACGCCAAATCTGATGCAGTAAAGGAACTTGTTTCTGCCTTTGGTTGTTCCCAGGATGGAATTGACTTCCAATCCCTTGATGGTGAGCCGGCTTATATTTTTTTCCTCCTCCTGAGCCCGGCGGATGAAGCCACTGGCTTTCATATAAAGGCCTTAGCTCGAATCTCACGTCTGCTAAAGCATAAGTATTTTCGGGAAGTTTTACGAAAAGCCCAAACTCCGGAAGAGGTGTTAAGCCTTCTTAAGAAAGAGGAAGCTAAACACCTTTAAAATTGTAACTGCTTAATATCTTGTGAAAAGTAGGCAGCCGTTTACAGTTCGAAATTGGAAATTAGAAATTAGAAATTAGAAGTATCCTCTTCAAATTTAATGGGTATCTGTTGTAAGTTGTAAGTTGTAAGTTG
>JASEGY010000571.1 GCA_030019105.1 bacterium
CTAATCTTAGCAGTTCCCTTCCGTTTTCTCCAGGTCGTCTTCCCATAAATGCGATTCAGCCTCCGCAGCTCACGAATACTGCGACCCGAGGCAATTGTTTCAGTCCACTGGATTTCACCAAGGATCTCGAAGTGCATATTCTGTCCAGTTATTCCAGCCTAACCCGGCATAGCCGGAACCAAACAGGGTCTTTGTAGGTTTATCGACCCAACAATCCAGAATCCGCTGGGAATAAAGCTTTCCCCGCATCTTTGACCTTTGCCGAAAAGAGGAGCGGCCAAGGATGCGGGTGTTACTGAACACATTGGAACAAAATAGGGATTTACTTTTTCATGCTGTTCGTCTATAAGCATAGGCTATCCTTCTTTGAATCTCTAAAGAGGTTAGAGCCATGGTTGCGTTGACAGAAAGATATGCCAGTAAAATTCGAGGTGTCCTTTCGTGTTTTGATCGGGTAGTCATCACCGGGACGCTTCCCGATATCTGCTATGCCGATGCCATGAGCAGCCATTTGAGGTCCAAAGGCATTCGCATTTTCGATTATACCCAATTTGTCGAACCCTTGCGGGACGAAATCCGTCTCCATGCGGAGGATTTGGCCCGGAAGAATGGTTTGGAAATCGAATTTATCCGAAAGAAGGATTTCCGGAAGGAAAAACGTCTGAAGCAAATCATCGCCAAGCGTGGAGATCATCCTGGACTGGTCCATATCTTCTCCGCCCTGGAGCCCTGTCCTTCTTTCAAGCCCTGGCATGACAAGAAGACGGGCAAGACCTTTCTCCGAGGCACGCAATCCAAATGCGTCCACTACTACTTCTACTTCGTCCTTGAAGATTTGGGACTGTGCTATCTGAGGGTGCCAACCTGGGCTCCCTTCCGACTGCAGTTCTATTTTAACGGACATTATCTCTTGGCCAGCTTCCTCCGCAGGAAGGGGTTTTCCTATCGTCTTTTGGACAATGCTTTCATCGAGACGGAGGATTTCCCCAAGGCCCAGCAATGGGCCGATGATCTTCAGGTTAGACTCCTTCACCGGCGATTGGATCGCGTGGCAAAAACGTTCTGTCCGGTGATCCGGCATTTTCCCTCGGGTTATCATTGGACACTGATGCAAGTCGAGTTTGCTACGGATGTGGTTTTCAAATACCAAAGCGATCTGCGTCCCCTCTATGAAACGATCACCCGTACGGCGATCCACGCTGTCAAACCCCAGCAGGTCGCGACCTTCCTGGGACGAAAGCTTCACGGGACCTATCAGGGAGAGATTGGTAATGATTTTCATACCCGAATCGAAGGGACTCGAATTAAACATCATATGGGTCCGGTTTCGATTAAGATGTATGACAAACTGGGGATCATTCTGCGCATTGAGACAACGGTCAATGACGTTAGTTTTTTCAAACACTACCGAAAGGTGGAACATCGGGACGGTACTTGGGAGATGAAAGATGCCTCGTTGAAGAAATCCATTTACAGCCTTCCTGTTCTTCGGGAATTGATGGAAGCGGCGAACCGGCGTTACCTGGAATTCATCTCCGCAATCGAAGATCCTACCGCGGGGATCAAGAACCTTGAAAAGATCTCCGAGCCTGCATCGGATGGCCAGCGGACCTATCGTGGGTTTAATCTCTTTCACGGCCAAGATCTGAAGTTGTTCGAAGGTATCGTTCGCGGAGAATTTAACATCCGGGGATTCCAGAATCGTTTCTTTCGCACCATCTTGCCCGAAAAATCCGGAACCCAAGTCTCCAGAATGTTCAAGCGTCTCAGAATGCATGGCCTGATTAAAAAAGTCCGAGGAACTTACAAATACTACCTGACCCACCTCGGGCAGAAAGTCGCTAACACCGCCCTGAAGCTCAGAACCATGTTCATCATCCCTTCTCTCATGGAAACTGCGGTGGTTAGGACTTAAGTTTATGATCATTTTGGCAACAATCCTATTTATAAGAGACTAATAACCAAAACAGGCACTGATCCGTTTTGCTCTTAATATTTTGGTCATTGAGATTTGGGTCATTATTTGATTATTGGTGATTGGAATTTGGTCGTTATGCCAAGCACTTATTCGGCTCTTACATTTATATCGAGATACTTCAAAGCTTCAATGCATCGAGGTATTTTGATATCCGGTCTTCTGCTCCGATGGGAATGAAATGGACTCCCTGGCAGAGATCTTTCAGCCCTTTCACCAGATCTCTTACGATCTCAATGCTGGCCTTCTCCTTGTCCGGAGATTTTG
>JASEGY010000572.1 GCA_030019105.1 bacterium
CGGTTTGGATTTTCGGTGGAATTTCCCTCCTCAAATCTGGAAAAAGATGTCAAGGGAATTTTAACATCGGCTTTTCAAAACTAAGTCCCATTTCCAAAACGGTCCCAACTAAGTCCCATTTCCAAAACGGTCCCAAGAGTCAAAATCTACAAAGAGCATCCCCAGGCGGCGAAAAGAGGGGAAGGAAGGAAAATATATCCTGAAAAGAAAAAAGGGCAAAGTAGAAGGACAAGCTCAACCTTGCCCTTGTTTTCAGAAATTTGAAGTGGCCATTGTTGGAGCAGGCAAAGGGTTTGAAGTTGTGGATAGAATACACTTAAAGAGCATCCTTGCCGAACATAAGCTTTCGGCAACGGGCATAATAGATCCCCAGACAGCTTCCAGTCTTGCTCCTGATCCGCAGCGCGTTAGCCGCTTCTAATAGATCAATGAGGTTCAAGGATAGAGGGAGTGACCTATGACAATAAAGCAACTACTACATGAGAGACGAATGGATATTCAAAAAGTTGCAGCGAAGCATGGTGCTTTCAACCTACGGGTTTTCGGCTCTGTTGTTCGAGAAGAGGAAGCGGAAGATAGTGATATTGATTTCTTGGTTGACACAGGACAAAGGACCAGTCCATGGTTTCCTGGCGGACTTATACTCGAACTCGAAGAGATGTTAGGACGACCCATTGAGATTGTGACAGAGAAAGGGTTAAATCCTCTTATCCGAAATCAAGTTATGAAAGAGGTCATTCCGTTATGAAAGAGAACTCTGTTTATCTTCGGCACATTCTGGAGTGCATCAGACGTATCGAGGAAGACACTGCTTGTGGGTACAACCGGTTTATGGAATTACATACCTATCAAGATGCAGTCTTGAGGAACTTACAGACAATGGCTGAATCAACGCAACGGTTGTCAAGAAATCTTAAAGCAGAACATCTTGAGGTAGAATGGCAAAGCATTGTAGCTTTCCGAAATGTTCTTGTTCATGACTACCTTGGTAGCGACATTGAAAGAATATGGGAGATTGTCCAAAAAGATGTACCAGAATTAAAGAGAACAACCCAGAAAATACTTGATGCTATGATCAATTCGAATGCTGTAAATAGGGACAATGATCATTAAAAGTCTAACTTAGCACTGGAGCTGACGGGAAACCGCCCAATATGGTCGGTTGGTAAGTAAAGGCTTCATAGGGCGGTTTCCCGCAGCTCAGTTCTGTTAGGTGCGTGAAAGGTCAACGGTTCGGAGGCAAGCTCCGTCAGGATAACATCCTACGCAGAAGCAGTCTACACAACACCGTTCTGACTGGTGGGCGATTGCAGAGGATAATCCTGAAAATCTGCGTTCATCTGCGTCCTAAAATAATGGATTGCACAGGTGAAAATGTTTACTTGACTTCATATTTGTAAACTGGTATAGTTATTATGTGGATAATTAAAAGAACAGATGAAATTGTAAATTGGATAAAAGAATTAGATGACGAGGCGAAAGAAGCTATATATAAAAATCTTCTGATCTTAAAGAATATTGGCCCTTCTCTTGGTAGACCTTATGTTGATTCTGTGAGTGAGAGTAACCACAAGAACATGAAGGAATTAAGGGTTCAAAATAAGCAAAGACTATTTGTAACTACTCAGCCTCTATATAGTAGTCTTAACTGTTAGAACCACAACATATTGTGGTCAGATGTTTAAAAGTTAGCTAAAATTCCTAAAGAATGGCTTTCTATGTAACCTATAAAAGTAGACAAACCACAATATATTGTGTTCTGTAAGTTTCAAAAATCAATATCTGGTGGCTGAGTAGTTACGACTATTTAGAATCTTTTTTGCCTTTGATCCCCATAGAGATGTAATTCTCCTTATTGGTGGTGATAAACGTGGCGATAAAAGATTTTATCGACGAATGATTCCAATGGCAGACACATTATACGATCAACATCTTGATAAAATTAGGAGGAAAAATGAAGACAAAAGAAAACAAAGATTTCATTGATGAGCTTGAAACAATGCTTTCAGAGGAAAGAGTTGAAAGAGCAAAAAAAGAAGCTGAAAAAGAAATCTTTCAGATTCGTCTATCTGAATCAAGAGAAAAAGAAGAAAAGGGTGTTCAATCAACTACGCTCGCAAGTTCTTGTTAGTAAAGATAAGCGGGATAAGGGGACGCAGGTAAAAAACACAAAAACCAGTTGGCACTCGACAGTGAAAAGTTTTCACCCCGAGATAGGTTTAAATTCCCCAGCATTATT
>JASEGY010000573.1 GCA_030019105.1 bacterium
CAACTTACAACTTACAACTTACAACAGATACCCATTAAATTTGAAGAGGATACCATGGTTCAACTTTTGAAACGATGCCAGCAATTGCGAAATTAAGATGAGGTGAGATATCATGTGGACACGTCCTGCATGGGATGATTATTTTATGGAGATAGCTTACCAGGTCGCCAGGCGTTCTACCTGTCTCAGAAGGCAGGTAGGGGCTGTTCTGGTTAAAGATAAGGAGATGCTGACTACAGGCTATAATGGGGCGCCGGCCGGGTTGCCCCACTGCATTGATGTGGGCTGCATCAGGGAAGAAAAAGGGGTGCCTTCAGGACAGAGACATGAACTCTGCCGGGGTCTGCATGCCGAACAAAATACCATTATCCAGGCCGCCTCGCATGGGGTGAATATCAGAGGCGCTACCCTTTATTCCAGCCATCAGCCCTGTAGTCTTTGTGCCAAGATGTTGATTAACGCCGGCATAACCCGGATCGTTTACGCCGGGGACTATCCTGATCCTATGGCTTCAGAGTTATTGGCCGCCGCTGGCGTAGAGATGGTTAAGAAAAGCTAATCATGCTTTTTTACTTGACAAACGAGCCCAATTATATTATTATACATTATACTAAATAGTATAATGTTAATGAGTATAATAGATTGAACGAGTATAGCTTGGTGAAAGTTTCTATAGTGGTTAAGAAAAAGATTTTGGGGTTGGCTATCCTTTGGAGTTCAGGCTTTAGCCTTTCATAACTAATGAAATCCTAAAGGATTAACTCCGAAAGCTACATAGCCTATCTTGAATTCGCTTACCCCAAAATATTTATCTTAAGAGCTATACCTGGTTTCAGCAGGGTTCGAAGTTCAGGGTTCACGGTTCGAAGCACACAAAGCGACCAACCTTGAACCTTGAACCTGACAACCTGATTAGCTGAAACTCGGGAGGAATTTCCGCCGAACTGTACGAGGTGAAAGAGATATTGAAGAATCCGTTTAAGTATGGAGAGACTGTTGCTGGGGAGTATTTTACAAATCGAAAGAAAGAAATCTCTGATCTTACCCAATACATTTTGGCGGGGCAGAATGTATTTATGTATTCTAAGCGGCGATTGGGAAAAACTTCACTGGTTAAAACAGTTCTCCAGGAGTTGTCTCAGAAAAAAGAAGTGATCGCTATCTATGTGGATATTCAGCAAGCAACTTCTCTGGCTCAATTTTTAGAGATATACTCTCAAGCAATAAGTAAAGCCCTTCTTACCCGGAAGGAAAGGATGGAGAAGATAGCCTCTTTTTTCAGCAGAATTATACCCGCTTTTGAGCTGGAACCGGATGGTAAATGGAAGGTCTTATTTGATTTTTCTAAGACAAAGGCAAGTATTAACCGGGGCTTAGAAGAGGTATATGAACTGCCTCATAGGATAGCCCAGGAGTATAAAAAGCGGGTTGTCGTGGTCTTTGATGAATTTCAGGAAATTTCGAGATTGAATGGAGAGGAATTTGAGAAAAGATTACGCTCTTTTATTCAACACCATCAGGAGGTTTGCTATATCTTTACTGGAAGCAAGACCCATATTATTATCCAGATGTTTGCCGATCCAAATCGTGCCTTTTATAAATCAGCCGCAGTTTATCCCTTAGAGCCAATGCCGGTTACTGAGATGACGGATTTTGTTGCGAAACGCTTTGAGGCTACTTCTAAAAGCATATCTGAAGACCTGGCTGAAAAGATTGTTCAATTATCTAAAAATAGCCCTTATCATGTTCAAATGCTCTCCTGGAATGTCTGGTTGGCGGCAGGAAAAGTAGTAAACAAAGCAGATATTCAGGCAGGTTTAGAGGAAATAATGCACCATCAGAATGAGCTTTTTTATACATGGTATGACTCAGCCAGCTTACCACAAAGAGCGGTGTTGCGTACTTTAGCCAGAACCAATCAAATATTCTCACGTGAGACCATTCTCAATTATAATCTGGGCTCAAGCTCTACCATTCAAGCCTCGATTCGCACCTTAATTAAAAACGGATTAGTAGATAAAGAGATAGGGGGCTATTCATTAGTGGATCCGTTTTTCCAAATCTGGCTTAAGCGGAAGGTATAATGTGACTTGTGCCTTAGTATCTTGGTGGTGTGAACGGTTACATAAATAGCACACGGATTGCACGGATGAGACGGATTGACACGGATAAAAATTTATCGACCTGTGCAATCGACATCTACCAACAATTTAATCACCACGGAGACACAGAGA
>JASEGY010000574.1 GCA_030019105.1 bacterium
ACGGTTGGTCGCCTTGCGCTCTTCGTATAGTACACTTTCGGAGTCAATTCGCGTGTAGTTGCCAGGCCTCAATATCTTCAAACCATTTGAAAACCATTTAACCTTCATCGCTTTCTAACCTTGAACCTTGAACCCTTGAACCTTGAACCTGAGTAGTTAATAAAGAAAAATCTTGTTTAAAAGGTTGGGAGGCATCAATATGCCCCGCTAAAGTGGTAATTGGTCTGCCTTCGATCAGGATTTGAACCCCGGTTATTGAAGGCAAATTAGTCATAGTAGCGTTGACTAGAGAAAAGATGGTTAACAATTCTCCTCCTGTCCCTTTCAAATGGTCTTTGACTATTTCCTTCGACATGTCCAGGTATAAAATACCTTCATGGAAATAGATTTCTCTAATTTTGGTTGTTTCAGGTATAGTCGGGATCAATTTCACACCTGGCCCCTTGATCAATTCTTCTATAATTCTTTTGGCCTGTTCAGTCGGATAATCCGGCCATGAGGTAACTTCACGGTCTTCAGCGGCCAAAAAGATGCCATCAGGCGAGGCAAAGTAAAGTTTGATTACCTTACTTCCTTCCCTTGATGAAAAAGTGGACGGGATATATTTATCCACCCATTTCTCGCTTCCCTCCTTTCCTGAAATAACGAAAGTAAATATAATTACCCCCCCCAGAAGGAGGAGAAGGAAGATTATCACGCTTAACAAGATAGCCGGTTTTTTCACTATTTTCTCCAGGTCAAAACCCCATCCATTCAATCTCTCTTATTCCTTTATATCTGGTAATAGCGTCAAGGAGCACGGTAACTATTTTCTTATTTTCAACTTTATTCTTTAACTTCATTTCATCCCACGGGTTGGTTGAAAAGGCGACCTCGACCAAAACAGCCGGCATAAAGCAGTCAGCAAGCCCATAAAGGGGAGCAGGTTGTGGCGGACAAACCGGCTCTTCAAATCTCTCTGCGGCTACCTGTTGAATTATTTCAGCCAGTTTAGCCGCTTTCTCCCGAACATTATATTGCTTCTTCTCGGGAGAGAGGTTGCCGCAGTAGTAAGTTCTGAAACCACCAATCTTTGGTGATGACGAAGCCCCCAAATGAAGACTGATAAAGAGGTCAGCCCGCTTTGAATTGGCCAGATTAATCCGTTGGTCAAGATCAAGAGAAACATCTGCCTCCCTGGTTAAAGTCACCACTAAATCCGGAAATTTCGTAAGCAAAATTGACCTGATATCTTTAGCTAAATCGAGGACCACATCTTTTTCTAACATCCCTGAAATTCCTTTAACCCCTTCATCATTTCCACCATGGCCAGGATCAATCACGATCCTTTCTAAAGTGCTTCCTTCTTCTTCATCTTCGACTAATCCTAAAGATGGAAGCTCTGATTTGGCATCTACCTCGATTGGCTTCATTGGTAGTGATTCTATTGATGGTTTTGTGGGGAAGGACTCAACCTCTGATTTAACCACTTCCGAAGAAGCAGCTTCCTCTTTGGAAGAAGGTTCTTTCGTAATCAGCCGAGATGCTTTAGGTTTAATACTCAGGATCTTAGCCACTTTATACCAGTCAACCTGCATTTGGAAGACAGAATCCAGTATGGTCACAACAAAGTCAATAGGCACAAAGACTCTTCCCTCGATCAATTGAGGTGGTGGGGCAACCCGGTAAGTTTTCTTGGCGGTTTTTGCCTCCACCTGGTCAACGGTCAGGCTGAGCATTTCGCCCCCATCTTTAATGACCACCTTTTTTTGGATGGCATCCCACCTGACGGAAAGATGTATGGCCCGGGCCAATTCACTTATCGAAACGAACCGAATTTCATCTTCTACTATAGTTTGAACTTTAGCTTGAGAATGATTGATATTGTCAATAATGGTAATAGTTTCGGCCCCTGCTCCGGCTGCAGGAAGAATGAGGATCAAAAAGAAGGCCGTTAATAATATAGTTTCGAGTTTCGGGTTTAGAGTTTCGGGTTTCGGGTTCATCTTTCTTTGGTCTCTTTATCAGTAGTTAGTGGTTAGTCGCTCCGTTAATCTATCTTTTATCCATGCCGGATTTCGACGACAATCAAGCACTGCATATACCAAAACCATATTATTGTCGATGCGATAATAAATGGCAAAAGGAAAGCGGTTAGAACTCACCATTCGCTTAATAAAATTGTAAGCATTCAGTGAAACCGTGTTGCAGAAGCTGTAAAGTAAATATACAATAA
>JASEGY010000575.1 GCA_030019105.1 bacterium
ACCATCACCTGTTCTTCTGTGAAGAATTTCTTCCTCCCTTTTCGTGAAGAACTTTCCCGGTTTGAATTTTCTGAAAATGACTGGGAACAGAAAATTGAATACCGGGTGAATCCAAGGGTGATTGTCGGCGCGCGGCCCTGTGATATTAATGCCCTGGCAAAGCTGGACAAAGTCTTTATGACCGGTGCTTTCCCCTCACCTTATTATATCGCCAGAAGGCAGAATACCTTTCTTATTGGTATGGATCATGAGCCCCTGGAAGACTGTTTCTGCCAGTCTCTGAACCAGCATGCGGTGCGCACCGGATTTAACCTGTTCTGTACGAATATCGGAGACAGGTATTATCTTACCATAAATTCTTCCAAGGCCTTTAATTTTCTCAAGAATGTGGAGGTGTCCGACCCCACCGAAGAAGACGATGAAGGATTTATTGCCAGAAGAAAATTCATTAAAAAAAGCTTTAAAACCAACGTGGAGGTAACCGGACTTCCCAGCTTTTTAGACATAGAATTCAAGTCTCCCATCTGGAAAAAATGGGGTGATAAGTGTCTCAACTGCGGCACCTGTGCCATGGTCTGCCCCACCTGTTATTGTTACGGCGTTGAGGAAACCATTGAGGTAAGCTTAAAGAGCTCTCGAAAAGAGCGCTTTCAATATTCATGCAATTTGGTTGATTTTGCCGAGGTGGCCGGCGGCCATAACTTCCGGCCGCTTAAGGAAGACAGGCTTAAATACAGATTCTACCACCATTACCGGGGTTTTGCCGAAAATGCGGATGAGCAAATATGCGTCGGCTGTAACCGGTGCGGCCGGGCATGCCCGGCAGGCATCAATCCTAAAGATGTGATTAACGATTTAAGATTGGAGACCGGAGAATGAAGTTGAGCTACCAGATACCCAAACAGGATATAAATCTTGAACCGTTTATGTCCCGGCCCCCGCAGTACAATAGAAAAACCATTATCATGAAGACGGACCGGGTCTATAAATGCGAAATTATCAATGTTATCGAACTTACCTCCCTTGAAAAGCTCTTCCATTTAAAAATCCTGGACCCAGCAGAAAGAGAGATATTTTACTTCCGGCCGGGTCAGTTTGTCATGCTGGAGGTTCCGGGGTTCGGAGAAGTGCCTATTTCCATATCAAGTTCAAGCAATAATAAAGAATTCATCGAGTTATGCATAAGAAGAGCCGGACGCACAACCAATATCCTGCACCGGGCCCAAAAAGGCGCAAGGGTTGGCCTCCGCGGCCCCTTCGGCACCTCTTTCCCCATGGAAAAAATGGCCAGCCATAATATCCTGTTAATAGCCGGCGGCCTTGGCCTGGCACCCCTCAGGGCCCCTATTTACTGGGTAAATGAGCACAGAAATGAATACAGGGATGTGCATATACTTTATGGCACAAAGGAGCCCGGCCAGATGCTTTTCACCTACCAGTATGAAGAATGGGAAAAAGTAAACCGGATAAAACTGCTTACTATTGTAGAAGAGGCCAATAAAGACTGGCCGGGCAGAACAGGATTAATTACGGAACTATTCAAGGAGATAACCATTGATCCCGATAATACCTGCGCCATTGTCTGCGGCCCGCCGGTGATGTTTAAGTTCGTCTGCAATCATCTGTATACCCTTGGCCTGCCAATGAACCGGATGTTCGTTTCCCTGGAAAGGAGGATGCACTGTGGTATGGGCAAATGCTGCCGCTGCATGGTAGGTTCCACCTTTACCTGTGTGGATGGGCCTGTCTTCGATTACTGGTTCGTGCTGAATTTGAAAGAAGCGATTTGAAGCCACGAATGGACACGAATGAACACTAAGAGTCAATAGTCACCTGTCATTAGTAAAGGAACCCAATGACTAATGTCCGATGATTCCTTTATTCATAGTGATTCGTGTTATACTTGAGAAGGGCATAATTTGGTATCGTCTTCAAATTTATTGGCATGCCGTTCCTCAAAACATTACAAGAAGAACACAGAAATTTTTCAATGACCCGCATAAAAGCTAAGAATATGAAACAAATTTAACGCAGAGGGCGCAGAGAAGACGCTTGAGAACACAGAGGAAAAATCAGGAGACAGAGGTCAGAACAGAAGATAGCGGATTGGGGATTATCTTTGGTTCCTACGCTCTGCGTGGGGACGAGGAGAGATTTTGGCCTTGATCATCGTTTGGGCCACGGCGAGAAATTCAGACATATGCAATGTAGCG
>JASEGY010000576.1 GCA_030019105.1 bacterium
ACAATATGTTGTGGTTCTAACAGTTAAGACTACTATATAGAGGCTGAGTAGTTACCAAAAATATTGACAATACCACTATTTTGTGTTAGGATGCGAACAGGCATTAGAAGTGAAGGAGGAAGGGTCACAGCAAAGAGGTGATGCCGCTATCATGATGACGCTTGAAGAGATCATTGAGTCCCTGCACAACCTGGAAGACAGGATGCAAGTCTTTGAAAAGAAGTACAACCTCGTTTCCGATGACTTCTACAGGCTGGCCAGGGCCGGACGCCTTGAGCAGAACAAGGACTTCATCAAGTGGATGGGCTATTACGAGCTTTGGCTTAACCGTAAGGAACTGTACCGGCGTCTTTTCGCCGAGCGGCTTCCTATGACAGCCAAGGCCCCTGTAGATTTACGAGTACTGGCCTGACCCAGGGGACATCTATGCCATTCATCCGTTCCGTTGAGGACTACGGCACTGGGTCCGTTGGATGGGAAGAGTATCTCCTTTGTCCTCAATTGCTTATGAGAGGGGGCTTTGGTTGCGACCCCCTCCCACTTAGTGAAGATTAGTAGATAGTTATTTGAAGATGCCTATAGTTGCTTAAAGATGCTGAAGCCTTTCAAGCGGATAAGGGGAGTGCGGAAAAGCATGCTATCCTTCCCCTGTCTGCTTGAACATCAACAGCTTACGCTATTCCCATTGAACGGACCCAGTGCCGGAGGTTTATAAAAGAATATCGAATATCGAACAAGGAATAATGAATGTCGAAGGAAATGGTCAATGGGTTACTTATTTTGAACAAGTAGAGGTAGGGTGGGCTTTGCCCACCGATTTCTACTTGCTTCCACTATCCTTTTGGTGGGCACAGCCCACCCTACATTTGCTATAGCATGGGGAACGTTAGAGCAGAAATCGCTTGACAAATACTCAGGAAAATGATAAATTCATCAATGATAAATTTATCAGAATAGGCGGGATTAAAAATGGGATTCACCCTTACTCCGGCAGAAGGAGAAAACTTCATAGACAGGCAAGAGTTGGTAGATGACATGGTAAGAACTCTTACTAATAGGAATGTCCGAATGGGTTTTGCCTTGTATGGTGTGCGAAGAGTTGGAAAGACATCAATCCTTAAGGAAGTCCGGAGAAGATTGAGGGGAAGAGATGACATTGTGCCTGTCTACTTCTCCATCTGGACAGTGGCGCCCAAAAATGTTTCTACATTTGTTAAGGCCTTAGGAAGCGAGATTCTAAATGTTTACCAGCCAAGATTATCCTTGAGGTATAAGGCAGGAGAGCTTATAAAATCTCCGGTGAGCATATTGAGAAAAACGATTAAGGAATTAAAGATCAGCACAAGAGTAGGAGAGGATATCGAATTCTTATTAAAATTTGATTCAAGGAAAGAGGAGTATGGAGATTTGATCAAGAGGGTATTTACCCTTCCCGAACAATTAGCCAGGGAGACAGATACAAGATGTATCCTTATGCTGGATGAATTTCCAACAATTACAGATTTGAAAAATGGAAATGGTAAAATTGGAGAAGAGGTATTAGGGCTGGTAAGAACCTTATATGAAGAACAGCAAAATACGATCCTATGTATCTCCGGCTCAATACAAAAGACAATGGCGACAACAGCCTTATCTTCAGCATCTCCATTCTACAGGCAGTTTTTAGTAAGAAAGATAGAACCACTGTCCAACAGATATGCAAGAGAGTTAATCACAAGAAACCTGAGGAAAGAGATAGGTTCTGAATTACTAAGCAAAATATTTGAGGTTACAGGAGGAATTCCATTTTACATACAATTGATTGGCAAGCAGATAGAGAGCATGCCGGAGACAGATAAAATAGACGACATCATTGAACATACCGTCAAGGAAGAAGGTGATGTAATATTCAATGAAGAATTTTGTAGAATGAGTCCCAAGGAACAGGAGATCATTATTGCCATGGTTAAGAGTAAGGTACACAGTCCAAGAGAGATAGCCAATGTGATAAATGAACATACGGATACTATTTCAAAATCGTTGGATTACTTACAAGAAAAGGGGATGGTTGAGAAGGAAAGGAGGGGTTTTTATTCCATTATTGACCCTGTATTTAGTTTGTGGATTGACATGAAATATGACTTATATTAACTGGACGTCCGATATCGAACAAGGGGCATTGATCATCGTTTCGGCAAAAAGTGCTTGACCAAATTGGGTGTTGTAGTT
>JASEGY010000577.1 GCA_030019105.1 bacterium
GCTTACCCCAAAATATTTATCTTAAGAGCTATACCATGACTTTTGAAGAGGATACCACAAATTCGACCTTGAAGAGGCAGTAGTTTCGGAAGACATATTCAAGTATACCTCATCTCGCATAATTTATCAAGGAGAAAAAAGGGTTGACTTTCCCTTTTGGTTGGTATATATTATATAGCTATGGATAATGGGCGTAGGATAGGCTCTAATTAGCGGAGAGAATATGAATAAATCCAAACCAATCTTGATCACTGATACCACCCTGAGGGAAGTCCATCATGACCGGTGGGCCACCAAAATCAGGCTTGAGGATATCCTGCCGGCAACTGAAGCCATAGACCGTGCCGGATACCATTCAGTTGAGGTCTGGGGTGGGGCTAACTTTGAGGTTGCCCTTAAATATCTTGGAGAAGACCCCTGGGAACGTTTAAAGCAGATCAGGAAAGTTATTAAGTCTACTCCCCTTCAGATGCTGCTTGCCGGCCAAAATATAGTCGGAAGCAGGCCTTACCCTGATGATGTGCTGAAGGCCTTTGTCGCCAAATCTATCGAAAATGGGATTAAAATATTTAGAGTTGCTGATGCCTTGAATGATGTCGGAAATATGGAGATGGCGATAACTACTGTTAAGAAAGAAGGGGGAGAAGTTCAGGGAAATATCTGTTATACAATCAGCCCGGTGCACAACCTGGATTATTACCTTAAATGTACCGCTCAGCAGACAGATTTAGGGATTGACTCCCTTTGCATCAAAGACACTTCCGGCAGCCTTGCTCCTTATGCTGCTTATGACCTGGTCAAGACATTAAAGGAGAAGTTTGACATCCCTGTCCAGATCCACGGTCATTCATCTAATGCCTCAGCGACAGCGACCTATTTGAAAGCTATTGAGGCTGGAGCGGATATAATTGACTGTGCGGTTTTACCTCTGGCTATCCGGACAGCCCAACCAGCGGTTGAAAGTATTGCGGCTATCCTTAAAGATACCAAATATGCTCCGGGCATTAATCTCTCTGTAATCAAAGAGATATCAGACCATTTTGAAAAGGTGGCCGAGTCCGGGCGACTATCCGGGCCAGGGCGGTTTATGATGGAAGCAGGTGTTATCACCCATCAAATTCCGGATGAAATGAGGGCTGATTTAATCACTCATCTGGAGCAGCAACATGCCCTGCCCAGATTAAAAGAGGTTCTGGAGGAAATTACCCGGGTAAGGCAGGAAATGGGATATCCCCCTCTTGTTTACCCTATCAGTGAGATAGTAGGGACTCAAGCCCTCTTAAATGTCCTGGCAGGCGAAAGATATAAATTCATTCCAAAAGAGATTAAGGCTTATTTTAAGGGTTGCTACGGCCGCCCCCCTGGCTTAGTGGATGAATGGGTGCAAGATAAGCTTCTGGGAGAAGAAGAGCCAATCCAGGACCGCCCGCCAGGCCGGCTCGGCCCGCCAGGCCGGCTCGGTCCCGCTGATGTCCTTGCTCCAACCATTCCTGAAGCTAAAAAGAAGCTCCCGGCATCCCTGATCGAAAAGGAAGAAGACATTATCAGCTATTGTCTCTTCCCTCAAAGCGCCCTTACATTTTTCAAGTGGAGAAGAGACCCTGGGGCATACCCCTTTCCGGACGAAAAAGCCCTTAAAGAAAAGGTAACCAAAGAATTGGAGATAGAAGAAGTCATTCAATTTGCTTATCAAGAGGATCTTTTGGAACTTGAAATTACTGAAGGGGAAAATAGGATCAGCATCAAACGTGACACATCTTTTGCTGAAGAGATACCCGCACCTGTAGCGAAAAAAGAACCGGAAGAAGTGTCCCTGGCCCATCTTGTTCCTGTTATCTCGCCTTTGGTAGGAACCTTTTATCAGACTCCTACCCCGGATCAACCACCTTTTGTAGAAGAAGGAAATACCGTCAAGGAAGGGGATACCCTGGGACTCATTGAGGCAATGAAGCTTTTTAATGAAATCAAATCCGAGGTTACCGGCCGGGTAGTCAGGATATTAGTTGAAAACGCTCAAACCGTAGAAGCTGGAGAGACACTCTTCCTGATCGAACCGGAGATATAGATGAAATGTGTATTAGAAATTATTTTTTATCTGTGCAATCTGGGAGAATCTGTGTAATCTGTGTTCCAAATGAGGGCTGAGTAGATACTTTGGGGAGTTCAGGCTTTAGCCTTTCATAAATGAAATCCTAAAGGATTAACTCC
>JASEGY010000578.1 GCA_030019105.1 bacterium
ACCAAGATTAATCAATCAGAGGGCAGTAGGCAGAGGGCAGATTTACCTGCCTGCTACCTACTGCTTTCTGTCCCTTTTGTGTCTTTGTGTCTTAGTGGTGAATGGTTACAAGTTGGTTTGGTTGCGGCTTCGCCGCGCTATGAATTACCGTTTCCATTAAAATGCACCTCCTATTTTGGTCTTGATCATCGTTTCGGCCATTGATTCCTTGTAGGGTGGGCTTTGCCCACCAACAAAGGCGTTTACAGAAATCGGTGGGCAAAGCCCACTCTACAAATGGCCGAAACGATGATCAAGTCCCCTATTTTTCCCCTCTCTGCACCAACGTCCCCTATTTTCCCCCAAAGCATCCATAAGTGCCGTAATACCACCAACTTTGATTTAAGCGTCTGTTTTTATTGGTTTGCCTCCAAAACAGTTAGAAAGAATAGTGGATTCAATACGTTAAGCATAAACCAACCGTCCTTTGGGTTGTGGAATTGGGCGATTTAATTCTTCTGCCGTCTCAATCCACTCCTGAATAATAACTTCAGCATTCGAAAGGGCTTTTTGATATGTCTCTCCGTCTGCCATACATCCAGGCAACTCCGGCACTTCAGCAACAAACGCCTCATCTTCCTCGCTCCAATAAATGACTATTTCATATTTACTCATCATCTTTTTCCTCCAACTTCAACTTGTACTTGAGTATGAGATCACGAACTTGCTTTACCTGATATGGCTTAGCCTTTGATCTTTTGGGTTGCAAGTTCAGTATTTCTTCAATACCATACTTTGTGAAAATATGATGGTCCCCTCGAACCCGTTCATCGAAATCGAGCTTTTTCAACAACTGGCATATCTCCGAAAAAGGAATATTGGCGTCAGATGTTCCTCGTAGAACTTTTACTATCAACTTCTCGTATGCACCCATTTTATCTCCTTATTGTAAGCGTTCAGGTGTCAGCAGTCAGGTAAAAGTCACCAAAGGAATAATTAGTTTGCAACCAATTACTATGTTAAGAGTTGCATAAAGCGTCTTCTTTTTGTTTTAAAGCGTCTTCTTTTTGTTTCTTGTTCGTAGCCTCAATTTGCTTCACTGCACGGTCAAAATCGCTTTGCGAAAAATCTGAGATCCGAATTCGTTCCTGACTGAATTTTTCATAAGCACTTTCAGCCAATTCTTTTGCATTTCTCTGCGAAATCTTTCCGGCATGTTTAAGGATATCCCGATCGTTCAGTGATAAAAAGCCGTCCAGCTTTGCCACCCAGTCTTTCATGTGCATGGAAATTCGTCTCATGGCCTGACCTTCGGCGAAAACAAGATACTGCTCAACGAGGTTGTTCAAGGCACGAAGTTCTTCTTCTGACAGGTAGTTTTTAGCAATAGTGACATCGCTTTTACGTACTTTTTCTCCACGCCAACTGGTCAATCCCATATTAGGCTTTGTGTTGTCCACTCGATCATAAATGATTTCAGCAGCAGTCTTGCCCGTAATAGCCCAGTGCATTTTGTTCTGAACGGTTTTGAAAAAGTTGATGCTGATTTCCGTTGTGGGATCATAGTCAATACTGGTGGCGTAAATATCGGTAATCTTCTGATAAAACCGCCGCTCGGAAGTTCGAATATCCTGGATGCGGCGTAAAAGCTCATCGAAATAATCAAATGGCTGATCCGGATTTTTCAGCCTCTCGTCATCAAGCACAAAACCCTTTACAATATATTCCTTGAGCCTTTGCGTTGCCCACTGGCGGAACCGGGTGGCCACATGAGATTTAATGCGGTAGCCGACAGAGATAATCATATCTAAACTATAGAATTTCGTTTTGTAGTTTTTGCCATCAGCGGCAGTTATTAAGAAATCCTTAATAACTGAATCAGGGTTAAGTTCACCTTCCTCAAATATATTTTTAATGTGTATGTTAATATTGGGCACGGTTGTCTGAAACAATTCAGCCATCAACTTCTGCGTCAACCATAGGGTTTCATTCTCAAGACGGACTTCGATTTTAGTATCACCGCTTTCAGTTTGATAAATTAATATCTGAGAATTACTTCTTTCAAGTGATGTGTCAGCCATTATCTATTCCTCCTTCTTCCATCTCGTAGAATTCGTGGAGTTTTTGACGCAACAACTTTTTCGGGATTAGTTTGGTCTCATAATCAGCTATACTCAACGCGGGCATAATCTGCGATTTTGTATCTTCTCAATAACTCAGG
>JASEGY010000579.1 GCA_030019105.1 bacterium
CTACAACTTACAACCTGTTTACAAAACCACTATTTATGACCGCGCTGAGTATATTAAGAAGCTTCCCATAAAATAATTGAAAAAAGGAGAAAGATTTATCTTGACAATTTTTAAGAATAATGCTATTCTTATTAAGGAAAATTTAGTAACAACGCTATTAAAGGTAAATCTAAGTGGAACAGTTTTTTTATCGCAACCTGTTGGAACAACTAAAAAAGTGGATTTCGCGAAAAGAAATCTATGCTATTAAAGGGCCTCGCCAATCAGGGAAAACTACTCTTTTGAGAATCCTAAAAGATTATCTCATTGGCGAAAAGGGAGTTAGCCTTGAAAATATTGTATTTCTGACACTTGAGGACAGAGAAGTGTTGGAGAAATTTTCTCGCAATCCAAAAGAATTTGTGCGAAGTCTTGTAATGCATAAGCAAAATGAACAGTTCTATTTTTTGATTGATGAGTTTCAATACCTTCAAGATGGTGGGCAGAAACTAAAATTGATTTATGACCTCTTTGAAAATATTAAGTTTATTATCACTGGCTCATCTTCCCTGGAATTAACCGGAAAAACAGCTAAGTTTCTGGTAGGACGGATGTTTTCTTTCTACCTTTACCAGCTAAGCTTTGAAGAGTTTATTAGCGTAAAGTCCTCCCAGCTTAATAATGTCTATCAAGAAAATTCAAGACTAATAAAGGAGTTTATCCTTGAGGGAAAGGACTTTGCCTGTCCGGAGGAGGACATTTTTGGAGGTGATTTCGAGAGGTATTTTGAGGAGTATTCCTTGTTTGGTGGTTATCCGGAGGTCATAAAAACTGACGATATTGAAACTAAACGGCTGATCCTTAAAAATATATATGACACTTATGTAAGTAAAGATATTATTGAACTTCTTAAGATTACGGATATTAGTAAATTCAGGACAATCCTTGAACTATTAGCCAATCAAATAGGCTGTCTAATTAATTATAATAGCTTAACAACTGATAGTCAGAGCTATTTCAACCAGATAAAACACTATCTTTCTGTGCTGGAAGAGACCTTTATTATCGGTTTGCTCAGGCCATTTTTTACCAATAAAACAACTGAGCTCAAAAAGAATCCAAAGGCCTATTTTATCGACCTTGGTCTTCGTAATTATCTGCTCAATAATTTTAACGAGTTTTCCCTTCGCCCTGATAAAGGGGGAATTGTTGAAAATATTGTTTTTACTCAATTAAAGATAAAAGAGTTGGATCCTCTTAAGTATTGGCGAACATTATCTAAAGCAGAGGTTGATTTTATCATTGAGATAGGTGGAGAATTAGTACCTATAGAAGTAAAATACTCTTATTTTACGAGACCACAGATAACCCGTAGCTTTAGAAATTTCATCCTGCAATATCAACCTCAAAAAGCAATAGTCCTTACTAAAAATTTCTGGGGTAACTTAAACTTTGAAAAAACCATAATTAAGTTTATCCCTGTGTGGTATTTGTAAGTTGTATAAGATTGCTGATTCAGTATTTGAGCAAAATAAGCCCAAAACTTGCCGCCTTATATGAGCTTGAAGGGATTAGAAGGAAGTGTCAAAATGCTGAATAAACTCGAACAAGCAATGGTAGATGACTTTAAGACTACACTTCTCAAGACATTGAAAGATGAAGTCGTATTGATAAGACTTTTCGGATCTAAAGCTCGTGGCGATTATCATCCTAACTCGGATATGGACCTGTTAGTAATCTTGCGGCATAAAAATAGGGAAATAGATGAAAAATTATCAGAGGTGGAGTGGGAGATACTTGAGAAATACAATTTCCAGTCCTATATTTCTGTAGCAGCTTATTCTCAAAAAGAATTTGATCAATCTTGTAGTGGTTGAGTTTGCTCGATATTACGGCAGATGGCCGAAACGATGAACAAGACCAAAATATGGGAGTATTGAAGTAGTATGAATATTTCTGAGATACTTATTAGGCCTGAAGGAAAGACGCTGGAATTTAGCAGACAGGAGGTGGACAATGTCTATCACATACCAAAGAGAAGTGCTCAAACCATCTATTAGAAAAGTGGACATCGACGAGTTCCGTCAGATGTTAGGCGAGTTTGAGCATAAGTATGGCATGAGTTCTGAGGCGTTTTATAGGAAAGCTGAAAAAGGAAAATTAGACTATAGCGCTCACTTAAATTGAGCCGGGTATGCTCAGATAAATTGAGCCACCCT
>JASEGY010000057.1 GCA_030019105.1 bacterium
GCAATCGTAACATTCTCGCGGACAACGCAAATGTTGCGGGGTAATAGTATATTGTCCGCTCCAGACTATGTTGTAGCCGGATGGTAGCACAACCTTTTCGTTAATCAGGTTTTTAGCCCGCCTTACGTAGGTGCCGACGTCGATCCCCTTGATATCTACATAAATCCAGGCAGTAGTCCGGGCATTTTCGCTTTTAATGCCTGCGGGACCCTTGTGGATAGAGATGTGGGTGAGTTCTCCCAGGGGAACGCGGGCGCCCTTTGGGGTGATAACCAATACCCGGCGCAGGGCCGGCAGGCTGTCGCGCAGTTCCCGCTGGTAGCGGACATTTACGGGGTAGCGGGCCAGTCCTTCCACGGTCTGGGTAACGTTCATTCCGCCAATGGCCGACATAATCACATCCTGAACATCGGCGATAGTAAGACCGTAGCGAGCGATGGCTTCGCGGTCGATGGTGAAATCAAGGTAGTTTCCTCCCACGGTTTTTTCCGGGTAAGTGCTCAGGGTGCCGGGAAGCTTACGAAGCTCATTAGCGATCTGCTCGGCCAGGCCGGCCAGCACTTTAAGGTCGTCGCCCATAAGTTTCACGCCGACCGGGGTCTTGATGCCGGTCGAGAGCATATCGATCCGGGTTTTGATAGGCATAGTCCAGGCGTTGGTCAGGCCGGGGAATTGGACAGCCTCGTTGAGTTCATCCACAAGCTTCTCCATCGTCATGCCTTCTCGCCAGTCTTTTTTATCCTTGAGCATAATAGTGGTCTCAATCATGGAAAGGGGCGCCGGGTCAGTGGGGGTCTCAGCCCGGCCGATCTTGCCGAAGACGGTTTCCACTTCGGGGAAGGTCCGGATGATCTTGTCTGTTTGCTGGAGGAGTTCCCTGGCTTTAGTGATAGAGATGCCCGGGTCAGTAGTGGGCATGTAGAGGAGATCGCCTTCGTTAAGCGGCGGCATGAATTCGGATCCCGTAAAATGAAAGGGGATGTAGGTGGCCAGCAGGAGGATGAGGGCCGCGACCAGAGTCAGCCAGCGGTAAAATGGATCACTGGCATATACAAACGGATGCTTAACCGGCTGATCGGGTTTTCATCTTCGGAACGGATTTTGGGTGCTCACCCGCTAATACTTTGAAAAGCCATTTAACCACGAATGAACACGAATATATCACGAATAAACACGAATGATGGAAAGGGTTGTCCTTTAAAATACATTATTAGTGTCTATTCGTGTTCATTAGTGTTTATTCGTGGTTAAATCAATTATAATCAAAGTAGTAGCGGGTGAGCACCGGATTTTGCCCTTCACGAAATAAAACATGAGTACCAGAATGATGGTAATGGCCAGGACAGAGGAAACGGCCATAGTAAAGGTTTTGGTGTAAGCGAGTGGTTTAAACAGGCGTCCGCTCTGCTCATCGAGGGCGAATACGGGCAGGAAAGAGACCGTGATGATGACCAGAGAGTAGAACAGGGCCGGCCCTACCTCTTTAGCTGCTTCCATGATGATGTCCGGATGCGGCCGCGTACTTCCGTATTGTTCCAGTTTCTTGTGGGCGTTTTCCACCATGACCACCGAGGCGTCCACCATCACGCCGATGGCGATGGCAAGACCGCCGAGGCTCATGATATTGGCGTTGATTCCCATCCGGTGCATCAGGATCAGCGAACCCAGCACGCCTGCAGGCAGGGTAAACGCCGCCACAAAGGCGCTCCTGAAGTGGAACAGGAAAAGGATACTTAGCGCGGCCTCTGGCCGCAACCAAACCAATTTTGGATTGCAGATTGCGGACAAGGGATACTTAGCGCGGCCTCTGGCCGCAACCAAACCAATTTTGGATTGCAGATTGCGGATTATGGAACGCTGAAATTGGAAATTGGAAATTGGAAATTAGGAAAAGCGTGAAAGCCTAATTTCTAATTTCCAATTTCAATTCGCAATCGTAACATTCTCGCGGACAACGCAAATGTTGCGGGGTAATAGTATACCAGGGTCACCACGATGATCTCTTCGATCAATTTTTCCGGCATCGTTTCAAATCGCCCAAATAACAGCTTTACACTTTTGAAGCGGAGTGCATGGCCGAATTTAAATTAGGCTACGCAACTTCTTTGGAGTTAATCCTTTAGGATTTCATTTATGAAAGGCTAAAGCCTAAACTCCCCAAAAGTGTAAACCGATCTCCAACAATTTCCAGGCTGAATGAAACGATGCCATTTTTCCTTTAAAGTATCAATAGCGCGGTTAATAAGATTAGAGCGGTCGTAAAACAGGCTTTACCCGCACACCTTCCGGCAGACCGGCCTGGAGACTTTTCAATTTTTCCTTAACCGCCTCGATGACCTTTAAGGCGTTTTCACCGAAACGGATCAGCACGATGCCGCCCACTACCTCGCCCTGGCCGTCAAGTTCGGCAAGGCTGCGGCGAAGCTCGGGGCCGGTCTGCACCCGCGCCACGCTCCCCAGGAGGATGGGCGTGCCGTCCTCATCCACGGCCAGCGAAATTTTCTTGATGTCATCAATGGACTTGAGATAGCCCAGACCACGCACCATAAATTCGGTCTCGCCCATTTCCACCAGTTTGCCTCCAACGTCGTTATTGCTCCGCTTTATGGCCATCTTGAGCTTCGACAGGGGGATGCCGTAGGCGTCGAGCTTATTGGGATCCACTTCGACCTGATACTGCTTTACAAATCCACCGATGCTCGCTACTTCAGACACACCAGGCACGCTGGTCAGCTCGTATTTAAGGAACCAGTCCTGGATGGAACGCAGCTCGGACAGGTCGTGTTTACCGGTGCTGTCTTCGAGCACGTACTGGTATATCCAGCCCACCCCCGTGGCATCCGGGCCAAGCGTCGGCGCCACACCTTCCGGAAGACGGTTGGAAACCGCACTCAATTGTTCCAGGACGCGGCTGCGGGCCCAGTACAGATCAGTGCCGTCCTCGAAGATGATGTAGACGAAAGAGAGACCAAAGAAGGAATATCCCCGCACCACCCTGGCGTAAGGCACTGCCAGCATGGCCGTGGTGAGCGGGTAGGTTACCTGGTCTTCCACAATCTGCGGCGACTGGCCGGGATAATCAGTGTAGATGATCACCTGCACATTGATCAGGTCAGGTATGGCGTCCACGGCGATGTTACGGATGACGTAAATACTGGCGACAAAAAGAAAACCGACCAGCACCAGGATAAGAAAGCGGTTCTTGAGAGAGTATTCGATTATTCGTTCGATCATTTTGGTCACTTCCTTTCATTCATCGGCGTGGCCTTACCTTCCCGAAAGCTTCAAGCTTTCGGGAAGGTAAAAGCCTGTTCCCATTCTCCTGCTACGCTACACTTTCATTTATCGGAGCTACTTTTTCATTGACATTCTCATTGTCAAATGCTATACTTTTAAATGAGGTAATTAAAATGACGACAATTATTCTTAGTGATATCCTTGACGACCTGCGGGCGGCTGAAAAAGGACTCCACAAGTTCGAACGCCGTTACTGGATGAGTTCTTCGCATTTCTATGAGCTTTACTCCCAGGGTCTCCTGGATGACGGTTCTCACGCCGAAGACTTCGCCGAGTGGGTTGGTCATTATAAGCTCAAGCTCAAGCGAGAAGCGGCGTTGGAACAGTTGTCACGACGGCGTGTCGAACAGTTGCGGCGCCAGGCTGTCGGTGAGACCATCGATTTGGTTCCACAGGAACCTGTGCTGGAGATAGCCTGATGACCTTTCTGTCCCGAGAGGTATACGAGCAGTTTATTTATTCTCTGCCTGGCGCGCATCCTGAGATTCAATCCTCAACGCTCCACCTTTACCCTAACAGCCCGACCACCGGCTTCGTCCGGGGGAGTGTCTGGTTTCGGAGTGGGTTGGAGCTCCGCGTCTTCGAATATCTCGATTTCCTGGATGGTGAGATACTTGACTACCGCTATGTGCTCCTTCGAGGCGAGAAATCCGTTCGTTGGTATGACGCGCAACCCCATCCTGAGATTCCAGAGCTGGCGAGCACATTTCCTCACCATTTACACGAGCCCCCTGACATCAAGCACAACCGCAAGCCTGCCCCAGGCATAACGTTCCAGGCCCCCAATCTTCCCACGCTGATTGCCGATGGCATGGCCCTATCCTGAACCTTTTCCCCTCTCTTCCATCCCTTCCATTTCTTCCATCTCCTCATGCTCAGAGGGTTTTCCCGATTGGGCGTCCAGCATTTTCCGGATGGCTTCGCGCAGTTTGCTCTCGGAGTCAAGGAGGAACTGTCCGGAGACAACGATGGTTTCGCCGGGCGCCAGCCCGGATAATATCTGGGTGCGCCCCTTGTCGTCTTCGGGGCCGATCTCAACCTCGCGCGGCTGGAATTTACCCTCGCCCTTGACAACAAAAACGATGGTGCGCTCACCGGAGTGAATGATCGACTCCGCAGGTATGACTATTGCCTTGTCGGAAATAGTGGATTCGATCTTGACGTTGGCATACATCTCGGGTTTCAGTTCGAGGTCAGGGTTGGAAAAGATCAGTCTGACCTTGATGTCGCGTGTTTTTTTATCGAGATAGGGATAGATGTAATCGACTGTTCCCCGGTAGGTCTTGCCGGGAAGATAAGAAAGGGTTATAAAAGCAGTCTGGCCTTCCTTGATGTAAGGGACTTCGTTTTCGTAGATATGGGCGTAGACCCAGACGGTAGAAAAATCAGCGATGCGGAACAGGTCGGAGCCTTGCTTGAAGAACATCCCCTCCACGGCGTTGAGATGGACCACGATGCCACTGAACCGGGAATTAATGGTCAGGGTTTTTCGAACCGTGCGGGATCTAATCAGGGATTGGATTTCAGACTTAGGGATGTCCCAGAACTCCAGTCGTTTGCGCACCGCCTTTTGAATAGTAGGGGAGCCGCTTTCTAAGCTGAGGAGAAACTCCTGTTGGGCCGCTACTAATTCAGGCGAGTAGATGTCGTAGAGGGACTGTCCCTTTTGGACGTGGGCGCCGGTCTTCTGCACATGCACTTTCTCAATCCAGCCGCTGATCTTGGTGTTGATTACGGCCAGGCGGGTCTCGTCGTAATCCACGTGCCCGGCTGTACGAATAACACGGCTCAGAGGTCCTTGCTCCACCACCCCTGTGCGTACGCCCATGTTCTGCACCACGTTCGGGTTAATAGTGATCACGCTGCCGCCGGCTACTTCATCCTCGTAGACCGGCACCAGGTCCATACCCATGGGAGATTTCCCGGGTTCGTCTCTGATGTAACCCGGATCCATAGGCGCCACCCAGTAGAGGATTTTTCTTTCCTCTTTGGGTTTTTCGCTGCTTTCAGTATCTTCGCTGCTCCGGATAGGGGTCAGTTTCATGCCGCAGATGGGGCAGTCGCCCGGTCCCTCCTGGATCACGTTCGGGTGCATGCCACAGGTGTAGAGTTGCTTTTCACCCTTTTCATCAGTGGTAACGTGAACATGTGCTTCATCTTCATGCTGACCACCGGTAAAAAGTCCGGGGATATTGATGAATTGTCCGGCGATGAAACCGCCCGCGACAAGAATTACTACCATCAGGATCGTTTTTATCTTCATAGTTTACCCTCCTTACTTTTTCCCTTGATATTTCTCTTATTAAATGCTATACTTTAACTGGACTTTGGCCATCTTTTGTGCCCCGCTACATATTGGGGTAGACACTTGCTACACCCCCCATATATATGGGATAGGTAACGCTACAAAGGCGCGAAATAGGCTAAAATCAGTGAAAATCGGCCCAAAACTGCCCAAATGGCCAAAGTCCAGTTTAAGCGAGGTGATGAAAAAGATGGCTACTACTGTCTTAAAAAAAGAACCATACTTGAAGTTAACTGTTAATCAGACAGCTACTGCAATCTCTATGTTAACCCCACCGGAAAGAGAAGCCCTTCTACAAGTAGTCCCGGAGTTGGAACGAGCGATTAGATTCCGTAAGTTAGAGGATATCAGAAAGAAAAACGCTGATATTCCTCTTGAACAAGTTGAATCTGATGTCGCTGAAGCTGTTGCTGCTGTCAGGTAAAAAGGGGATATTCATGCCTCCGGTTCCTAAGCAAATCCTTGATATAGTTAAACGAAGACAAGTTATCTTCTCTGAAAAAGCGCGCTATCAACTTGATACTGGAGAATTTGATACAGACGATCTGATCCACTCTATACTCCATGGTCAAGTCGTCAAAAAAGAGCGGGATGAACTTCGATTTTCTCGGTATAAATATACAGTAGTCGGCAAATCGATATCGGGAAAACCTGTTTATTCTTGTGGAAAAGTTGTTAAACTACTGGATAAAAACTATTTCATCATAACTTTTCACGAAGAAAGGTGATTTTTATGAAAAAGCCTTCTAAAGAAATCCAATGTCTTTCTGAAACTCCTTGCAACGGACATCTTCATCTTAAAACTATCGAACATCAACTCAACATCAAAGGTAAATCTATGACTATTCCTGATGTTGAAGTCTGGGAATGCGATTCATGTGGAGAACATTTCTATCCGTATGAAGCCTCAAAACAGATTGATCTCTACAAACAATACTCTGAGAGAATCACGTTACGCATTAAACCTGAACTTCATTTGAAACTTATCCAAATTGCTAAAGCACATCAGCATTCACTTAATCAAGAGGTCAATTATCTATTAGAAAAAGCAATCGCAATCTGACTACTTCACTACTTCCCTCCTGTAGTTTTCTCCAGTAATGACAGCGCCTGCCGGGCATTGCGTTTGGCCTCCTTGTAGGCCAGGGTCTGGTCGAGCAACCCCCTGTGCGCATCAAGGAGATCGATGAAATTAGCCGCGCCGGAGGTGTAGGCGGTCAGCGATGCCTCGTAGGCGTTGTGCGCCCTGGGGACGATGGAGCGCTGATAAGTGTCTGCCGTGTCACGGGCGGCAGTATAGCCGGCAAAGTGCATATCAACCATAGCGATGGTCCGGTTACGCATGTCTTCCAGCTTCCCGGCCATCCCGGCTCGCCTGTCGTGCATCTCCCGGATGTAGGCGTTCTCATTGGCAAAGTCGGGCTTTGCCCCGGGGGCCATAGGTTGAACCACAAAGGAGGGCATCATGCCCTGGGTGCCCACGGAGCGGACCTCCTGATTCCGGAAGTAGGAAAATCCCAGGGAGTAGTCCGGAAACAGTTTCCGGCCGGCCATCTCGATCATGATATCCATGCGCGCCAGCATCAGTTCCATCCGACGCAATTCCTGCCGCTGCTCAAGAGCCAGATCACGCATCTTCGCTAATTCAGGTAAAGCCGGAAGATCGGTCTCGTCGAGGCTTCCCATGGTGATGCCCTCAGGTAGCCCGATGACTTCTCTGAGACGGCTTTCAGCCGCAGACTTCTTTTGGGAGTAAGTTCCCACCATGGTTTCCAGTTTGTCCACCCGGATGGATATCTTAACCAGATCGGCATAAGCGGCCTTACCGGTGTTGTAGAGCGAGTTGACCACACGATCAATGCTCCGGGCAAGTTCCAGGTTTTCCCGGGTGAGGCGCACGGCAGTCTCAAGATAAAGAAGGTCGGCCAGGGTCAGTTTTACTTCCGTTAAAACGTCCCGGGCGGCTTGTTCGTACTCTATTCGCGCGATCTCTACATCCCTCTGCACCACGTCGCCCTTGAGCGAGACCATTCCCGGGAAGGGGTAGTTCATCTGCACCATCCGCCTGTTCTTTTGGGGGCCGGTCAGGGTATTGAGCGACTCCGTGAAGTTCAGGTACTGGAAGAGGAGCTGATCCAGAAAGACGGTCTGGTCATACCGGTTGATGGCGGCGCGAAGATTGTCCTCAGCGCTCGTAATGGCCGGACTCAACACGGCCGCCGCTGCCAGCAGGCGATCCTGGGTGACGGTTTCTCCGAAAAGCCTTTGGAGAGAATCTTCCTTCTCCGCTTGGCGGATCAATGGCAGTTCCTTCTGCCCGGCCGGAGTTAAAAACTGCCCGAGAAGGTCTTCGGCTGACTTCAACTTTTCCTCCTCCGCCATCTTCTGAAGCCGCTGGATAGCACCGTTAAAGGCTTTTTCCGCATCTTTTACCTCTGGCGTTGGCCGTAGCAGACCCTCGGTCTTCATGTTTCCCAGGGTTTCCTGATAGAAAGCAGGCACGTGATCACGCATCCGGGACCGCATGTCCTCGTAGGTCGAGGCAAAGGACCCCCGCGGGAATATTAGGAATAACAGACAAATAAAGATGGTGGTAGTAAGAAGTTTCATCATTTTTCTCTCCTCCTCCGGCAGACGGGATTAATTCCCTTTTATTCCACATTTTGGCCTTGTTCATCGTTTCGGCCAATAGCGCTTGACCAAATTTGTTTCGATGTAGTTGCAGAGCTTGCTCTGCCGTGATGTCGAGCAAGCTCGACCACTACAAAATTGATCCAATGGTCCAAACGATGAACAACGCCCACATTTTTTACTTGACCTGGCTGTTTCAATGAGCTATAATATAAAATCAAGAATACCCTTTCAGGGACACTTCGACAGAATTACCCTCATTAAGGAGGATGACCATGCCAACCATTGAGGCATCCCCGGTTCTAATCCAAAAACCTCAGCGTTATGAGAAAAATATCCAAATCTTTAATCTGCGAGATAATGAATATCAACTATCTTTTCCAATTCCTGTTCATCTCGAATACGAAAACGGAGCATTCGCAGCTGTTTCTCACGACTTAAATCTGTTTGGTTGGGCTGATACAGAAGAAGAGGCCATTACTGACTTGTGCCACGAAATTGTAGATTACTATATAGACCTTAAGAAAGAGCATCAAAATGTAATAAATCAAATGAGCCAGCATTGGAATTTCTTGCAGCGGGTAATGAAATCATGCAGTTGAAAATTCAAGAAATGCATGGAGTATTTAAAAAGCTCCGAATGGAGACACGTCCCGGCAAACACCACGACCACGCTTATCTGTGGGTTAAAGGAAACCTGGTTGTTCGGACCAGGGTTTCGCGAGGAAGTGGTGATATTCCAATGCCTGCAATCTATCAAATCTTACATCAGTTTCACCTGAATAGAGACCAATTTACCAGCTTGAAAAAGTGCCCATTGGATTTAAATGGATATATCGAAATCCTAAAATCTCAGGGCATGCTTGAATAATAGGGGTATAATTGACTCTCGCGACTCTTCAATTCCTTTCTCTCGCAGCCACTCGGATAGACCTCCTTCGAAGAAACCCGCAATTCCAAACAGCAATTAACACTTGACATCCCGGGTTAGATAGTATATATTAGGTCTCAGATTCGAGACGTCTCAGATCTGAAAGGAGCAGTCATGTTTTTTGAATCCTCCAGGCCGGTTACCGGACCAGAGTTTTTCAACCGCGCCGAGGAGCTTAAAGAACTGTTGCGGTCGGTGGATATCCTTCGCCAGGGCAGCACCCACTATCTGGCCCTTTTAGGCTGGCGCAAGGTCGGTAAAACCAGCCTTTTGTGGCAATTTATGGAAGCAGCCCGCGGCAGAGACGTCCACTTCTTCAGCGTAGATTGCTGGGAGAAAAAACCTACTCCCAAAATCTTCTTCCAGGACTATCTTATCCGGACCTTAGACGGCTTCATCAGGGATCACAATCCGTCCGGTTTCCGAAGCCCCATAAGAACGGCCCTCGTCCAGGAAAGCCGGCTGCTGTCCACCATAGCCGATTTACGCCAACTCGGGATCAAGGCCATAACCGAGGGCACTGAGCTGCTCCTGGAACTGCGCCGAAACGGCTATTCCGACGCCCTGTTCGCCGGGATTGTGGACCTGCCGGAGCGTATCGCTCAGGAAACGAATACCTGTTTCGTAGCCATCATTGATGAATTCCAGGAATTGAAAGACCTCAACCACTTCAAAGCCATCAAAGAATACATGGGCGACATCTTCGCCTTCTTCCGGGCCCGTTGGAGCCGTCACAAGCGGGTTAACTACATCATCTCCGGATCGAAGATAACCATGATGAAAGAGATCCTCACCCGGGAACGCGCCCCCCTGTTCCAGCACTTCAAGATACTCGAAGTAGAGGTCTTCAGAGAAGCGGATGCCCGAACCTTACTCCGGGAAGTATCCTCCCGGGCGGAAAAACCTATCCCGAAGGGCCTGATTGATAAGCTCCTGGCTGTAGTGGGCTTCCATCCCTTCTATCTCCAGGTGCTGGGAGGAGAACTGTGCCGCCAGGAACAGCTTGACGAAGACGCCTTCAAAGTCACTGTCCAGGAGAACTTGTTCAGCGCCACAGGTAAACTCGCCCTTTATTTCCAGGATATCGTCGGCCGGATCGTAGGCCGTTCAGCTTCTTTAGAGCAGACCCTTATTCAGATCGCCCATCAGCCAGGGACACTGAGCCAACTGGCCGCCCGAATGGAAGTAGGCACCGGAACCCTGAAATCCTGGATCGACCGGGCAAGTGATCTGATTAAATTTACCGACGGCATCTACCAGATCGCTGATCCCTGCCTGCGCCTCTATCTCTCCGGGAAATCGGAAATGAAGCCTATTCTTCCAACCCTGGTTCTGGGGAACGAAGCAGAACAGACCGTCGCCCGGCACATGGCCGCGGCCGGATTTGAGCTGATCTATCAGTCCCGGGCCAGCCGGGGAGCCTTCGATCTTTTAGCTATCCAGGGGGCCAGAGAAATAGGTGCTCAGGTCAAAAAAGCCCATCTCCCTTACTATCTTCCCAGAGAAAAGCTCCATCTGATGACACACTGGGCAGAAAAACTCGCCTGGATTCCCCTCCTGGCCCTGGTGATCGAGGAAGACGTCCGCTTTTACGATATCCGCCACTTGAAGGCGAAAGGGAAAAGCTGCCGGATCGACGAAAAAACTCAGGCCATAGATAATCTCTTGATGCTGGGAAGCTAATTATCCGACCTTGTCAACCAAAGTCCGGCCGAATTCCAAGGATCAAGGCCAATGATAGAACTAATCCACTTCCGAAAAGGCAGCCGGCCATCTTCCCCAGGGCTGTTGTAATTGGCTCTCGCGACTCTTCAATTCCTTTCTCCCGCAGCCACTCGGCTATGCCTCCTTCAAAGAAACCCGCAATTCCATCTGTCAGGGCATCGCCAATTACTCCACCGGCAATTGCCCCCGCCACCCCAAATAAGACACCACCCCAAAGCGCAGGAATGGTAAGTAAACCCGTATCAATTGCCCCGAAAATCAGGTCGGGAATCATTCCTCTGAAAGGGCGTTTTGCCAGGAACAGTCCTGATAAAGGTACGATTGTTAAACCCAAAACTATTGGGCCAATCGGAAATCTAAACTGAAGAGTCATCACTCCAATCACTCCCACAATAACTCCAAAAAATCCAACATAGGATGCCTTTCTTATCATAATCCATCCTCCGTGGTTTTTATTGGATAACCCACCACCCGTTCCAGGCGGGTCAGGTTCTGGAGCAGGTCAGCCCGGGCGCGAGCCAGGGCCAGTTCAAAATTCAGCCAGACCGCTTGCACCTCCAGCATCTCGCTAAGCGAAGTCTGTCCTGCTCTATACCATGTTTCCGACAGTTCAAAGGATTTCCGGGCCTGCGGGATCAGGGTTTTTTCGTACAATTCCACCAGACGTTGGCTGATTCGAATCCGGAAAAATAGATTCTTTACCATGGAGTTAGTCATATTTACCCGGTCCTGGCGGGTGTTCCGGGAGGCTTGAATACTATCCTCAGCCTCGCGGACGGCGGAGCGGTTCTTGTTAAGCCAGATTGGTAGGGTAAGTCCGGCCATAACTCCCCAGGCATCCCGGCCACTGTCCTCTATGGCCGGATTCACTGCTTCACCAATATCACTGTACATGAAACCAAGGTTGAAGTCGGGCAGCCTCTGTCGCTTGGCCAGGTCCAGGGATAAGGTGTTGATCTCGGTTTCCACCTCAGCCAGCAGGACCTCGTGGCGGTTATTCTCGGCCAGGCGGTAAAGCATTTCCAGATTCAGTTCGGGAACAGGCGCTTGCTTCCGGGGATAAATCTTCACCTGAGTCTCAGGAGGCCGGTTGAGCAGGGAGTTGATCCGGGTTTCCTCGGTCCGGCGAAGCTCTTCCAGGAGAAGGAGATCGTAACTCACCTGGGCCAGTTGTGACTGGACGCGGAGCGTATCCTGGAGGTGGGTCTTACCCTCGCCGTAATCCCCTTCGGCGATCTGGAGAAGGCGCTCGACAAGGACCTTGTTTTTCTGGGTCAGGGTGATCGCTTCAAGGATGTATTGCAATTCGGCGTAACTGATTTTCAGGTCCGTGACAACATCGCGGACGGCAATCTCGTATTTCAATCGAGCCATTTCCGCGGCCCTGGCTGCTTTTTCCCCTTTAAGTCTGAGTTTTCCGAAACCCGGTATCATCTGGTTCAATCGGAGCTGGTTCCGGTTTGCTCCGAGCCTTGTTTCCACCGGAGATGGGAAATGAGTAATACTGAAGACCGGATCCGGCCAGGACTTTGCCTGGGGATATTTTTCGACCGCCGCCTGCCAACGATAACGAGCAGCCAGAATGCCAGGGTTGTTTTCAAAGGCGATCTTGATCAGTTCTTCCAGACCGAGAGGAGAATCCGGGGAGTGATTCTTAGCGCGGCCTCTGGCCGCAACCAAACCAATTTTGGATTGCAGATTGC
>JASEGY010000580.1:0-269 GCA_030019105.1 bacterium
AACGAAATAAAAGAAGAGTTTGAAAGTCACATATTTCTAAAAACTGTTTCTGATGGTAAAATTATTGGTACTGTGCGTGCCTACGAGAAAAATGGAACATGCTATATAGGACGATTAGCTGTACACCCAGATATGCAAAATCAAGGAATTGGTACAGTCCTTATGGAAGAAATTGAGAAATGCTATAAGCCAAAACGCTTTGAACTGTTTGTGGGAGCGAAGAGCGATAAAAATATATATATACCCAATGAAAACAGGTTTACAAAAAA
>JASEGY010000580.1:279-2192 GCA_030019105.1 bacterium
TTTCAAGAATTCTAGTATCGCCTTCTTTTCGACGCATCTCCCCCTCTACCCTTGAACCCTTTTTAAGCCTAAATTTTTGCCAACCTGATTTATTTAGGTATAACAAATAACAAATCGTTAGGCGCACATGGCATAGGGAAAAGGATGAATAAAAATGAACAGTAACAATGCCGTTCTGATTGCAGGCGGATATGGAGTTGTAGGGCAACAGGTAGCTGAATTTATTCGCCAGCGTCACCCCGACTTGCCGCTCATCATTACAGGACGGAATCCTTCCATGGCCGAGCCAATGGTTCACAGGTTGACCAATGCTGAGACCGCTCAACTGAATGTGGAGCAGCCCAATCCTTTGAATGGGATAAAGCCACGCGCTATTTTGGCCACAGTGAATGATCCGCTCAATTATTTGTTGGTGGACGCTGTGCGTGGAGGGATTCCATATGTGGATATTACTCGCTGGACAGAGCGGTTAAAAGTGGCTGTCTCTCTTCTCTCCGGGGAGGCTTTGCTTGCACCTGTAATGTTGTCATCGGCTTGGATGGCTGGTGTTGCAGCAATTGTTGCGGTGGCTGTGTCTCATCAGTTGAGGGACATTGGCCGGATTGACATCAGTATTCTGTATTCATTGAAAGACAAAGCCGGCCCCAACTCTGCCGAGTATATGGACCGTTTGGTGACTCCGTTTGAAGTTATGCTCAACGGTGAGCGAAAACAAATATACCCATACACCGACCCGCGTAAAATCATGTTTCCCGGTGGCTACTCAGCAAGAGCATACCGTTTCGACACGCCTGATCAACTCACTTTGCCAACCACTACTGGAGCTAAAACAGTTTCCGCCCGCATTGCCTTTGATGACGCGATGGCAACAAATCTGATAGTTTTTCTCACCCGTTCCGGCATTTGGAAGTTGATCAGCGGTAAACGCTTTACCTCTCTACGGCGGTCACTACTCTATAACCCTGGAAAAAGCGCAAGCCACGAGATTGTCATTGAAGCGGCTGGGATAGATGGGAAAGGGAACCAGAAAATCGTCCGTGCTACCATTAGCGATCCCCAAGGTCAGACACATTTGACCGCCCTTGGCGCACTGATCCAACTGGAACGCACGCTAGGCTTAGACGGCGCACCACCGCCTGCCCCTGGTATTGTTTACCCTGACACGGCACCGCACCTTGATTCTGCACTCCAAGTTCTTCGCAACTTTGGTGTAACAGTAACCACGAGCTGAAGACGATGAGAAAGGAAATAACGCTTATCAACGGTTTGCGCCTAACACCGCGTTACAGATGACATTGCTCGCTATGCTCCGCAATGCGGCTGAGCACGACCGTTAGGTTTCCAGAAGATTAGAAAGTTCTTTGCATAAGTGGTTGGGGCTTTGAAGAATTCAAATCTAACCAATCGCTGCCTGACTGACTACCAAAGGCGGCAGGTGAGCTCGGTCGTTAGCCAGAAGAATGTATATCCGAATATAACCGAAAGTGTAAAAATGAACTTGGTAGAAGAAAAAATCCTTGTTGGTTGTTGTGGCTTGTATTGTGGTTTATGTCCAAGATATCAATCGAAAGCAAAAAGTAGATGCTTGGGGTGTAAATCGCCAGAACGTCAGCAAGCATATTGTACTGTTTTTGCGTGTTGCGCAAAGAAAAGGAAATTTGACACCTGTGCTGAATGCAAGGAATACCTCTGTGAAAAAGTAAAGAAGGTATTGTATATTCAAGCCGACGGCACTATATTTGATAGCTTTATGACACACAAGCCTTGCTATTTGGACCCAAAGACTTATCCAAACATAACAATGATTAGAAAAATGGGTCTAGAAGGATGGCTAAAAGAACAGAAAGAGAGACAGTTGATCCCACCTTTCGGTAACGTTATATAACAATTTTAATTCCAGCTATACTATTTTA
>JASEGY010000581.1 GCA_030019105.1 bacterium
TGAACCCTGAACTTTGAACCCTTTGGCTCTTACCCTTAGATTTGAAGAGGATACCCGCCTTGAGTATATTAATCTATGAGACACTTCTGGAGGAGGAGAGCGAGTAGAGTCGTGTTCGATTACACGAGAAGGTGGTGAAGATATGGGAATATTGATTGAGGAATTAGAAATAGAAGGTGATCGGGGTAAGCGAAAGGTTCAAACATTGTTTGATACCGGCGCATCGCAATCTCTGATCAGAGAGGAAACGGTAGGTGGAATTGCCACAATTTTAAATCTGCCTCACCCTTTGCGATTTGAAATGGGGGATGGTGAGGGAGTAATTGAAGCGACCAAGGTAGCTAATCTTTTCATTGCCGTCAATGGAGTTACCATTAATGACCAGGTGGTAGTGGTAAAAAAACTTGGTGATGAGATGATAATTGGGGCTCGAACCATGCAAGGTTGGAAAATCAAAATTGATATGGAAAATGAAAAGGTGATAATAGACCCGAGGGTCGCGAGGTTACGACTTGGATAGAAAGCTGTCAGTCTCCAATCCGAAATCCAAAATTGAATAAGGAGGTAAATTAATCAGTGGGTATTGTCTTAACTATCATTCATGTAATTATCTGTTTTATCTTGATCATAATTGTCTTGCTCCAGGCCGGCAAGGGGGCGAGCCTGGGTTCTGCCTTTGGTGGAGGCGGGGCATCTCAAACAGCCTTTGGGGCCAGACGCGGAAATATCTTCAGTCGAATAACTACCGGAGCGGCTATTCTCTTTATGGTTACTTCGCTCCTCTTAACCGTTATTTATGCCCATGAGGGGTCCATTGTTAAGGGGAGAAAGGGGGCTGCGACAACCACACCCCCTGCTCCTACTCCTGCTGAACAAACGCCGGCTTCGCCGGAAGAAAAGAAGATACCTGCCCCGGCAGCAGAGGAAGCCGGCCCGGGAATAGAGGTAACCCCTGAAGAGGCTGTCAGTCCAGGAGAAGCGCCTTCTGAAGAGACGATCAAGATAGAGGAAAAGACTAAGCCGGCAGTCGTCATTCCACCCCAGGGCTCAGAGGGCAGCCGGCCGGCCCCAACCTCTAAAGAAGAAAAGGTTGCTTCCCCAAAAGAGCCGGTAACCCCCAAAGTGGAAGAAAAAGCCCCGTAAGAAGCCGCGCCTGCACCCTCCTACGGCAGAAGAAAAAGAAGGCCAGGAGAGAGGCGTATTTTCTCAATAACTCAGGGCAAACTCGCGACTTAGAAACCAGGTTTCTTCAAGAAACCTGGTTTCTGCCCGCAAGTGCCCCCCGAAATATTGAGAAGATACAGGGAAGCAGCCAGGAATGATCTCTGGTTTAAATTGAAGGGAGATTAATTAAATGCCCCTTTTAGAAGCAAGAACAAGGGAAAGTGAGATAAGGTGGGCGCCCCGGCAGGTAATGATTGTCCCTGATCCAATGCCTCTGCAAAACGGTGATCATCTGACCAGAGAGGAATTTGAACGCCGTTATGAGGCCATGCCGCACATAAAAAAAGCCGAGTTAGTCGAAGGAGTGGTATATATGCCATCACCAGTTTCTAATACTCATAGTTGGGCTCATGGACAAGTCATGGGTTGGTTGGCGGTCTATTGCGCGGCAACACCAGGGGTTAAACTGAACGATAACGTTACTGTTCGCTTAGATGAAAATAATGAAGTGCAGCCGGATGCCTTGCTTCGACTTGAACCTGAGGCAGGAGGGCATTCCAGAATCAGTGGAGATGATTATATAGAAGGCCTGCCGGAATTGATTGTGGAGGTTGCCGCCAGCAGCGCCTCTTACGACCTGTATGAAAAAATGAATGTCTATCGGCGTAATGGAGTGCAGGAGTATTTAGTCTGGCAAGCGTATAAAAACCATTTGGACTGGTTTCAGTTAAGCGAAGGTAAATATGTTCCTTTGTCACCGGACGCCAACGGTGTAATCCGCAGCAGGGTATTTCCCGGACTGCATTTGTCGGTGACTGCGTTGCTGAAGGATGATTTGGCAAGGGTGTTGGCAGTATTGCAGGAAGGATTAAAGACAGAAGAGCATGCAGCCTTTGTTCAGCAGTTGAACCTGGCAAGTGGTAACGTATCTTTTCAATAACTCGGGGTAGAACCTATAGCTCTTAAGATAAAGTTTTTGGGGTAATAGGTTGTAAGTTGTAAGTTGCGCCTACAACCTACAACCTAC
>JASEGY010000582.1 GCA_030019105.1 bacterium
CCTGAACTCCAAAGGATAGCCAACCCCAAAATCTTTTTCTTAAACACTATAGTAGACCGCTGTCCCGGTCGTCTGTGTCAACTGGTGAAAGGCCTCCATGAGTTTCCGGGTTATTGGCCCTGGTCTTCCATCACCTATTTCACGGCTGTCTATTTTGATCACAGGAACGACTTCAGCCGCTGTTCCGGTCAGAAAACATTCAGAGGCAGTATAGAGGTCGTAGCGGGTAAAGGGGTCTTCTTTGACCGGATAATCCATCTTTCGGGCCAATTGCATCACCGTATCCCTGGTTATTCCCTCCAGGGCCCCCAGATAAGTAGGTGGCGTAATTAGCGCCCTATCCCTGATAATAAAGATGTTATCTCCGGTGCATTCGGCCACAAACCCTTCGGCATTAAGCATGATCGCTTCCAGAACCCCGGCGATGTTAGCCTCAATTTTGGCTAAGATATTGTTGAGATAATTAAGGGATTTAATACAGGGATTTATTGCCTCCGGAAGGTTTCTTCTGGTAGCTACGGTGACCACCTCAAGGCCGTTTATGTAATATTCCTCAGGATAAAGGGTTATTTTATCCGCAATAATAAAGATCGAAGGCTTGAGCGCCTTTCTCGGATCAAGCCCTAAATCACCTACCCCGCGGGTGACGACCAGGCGGATGTAACCATCCCGAATCTGATTTGCCCGTACCGTATTAATAACGGCCGCTGTTAAGTCTTCTTTTGATAGAGGAATATCAAGCATAATGGCTTGGGCCGAAGCATAGAGACGATCTAAATGTTCATCCAGCTTAAATATCCGGCCGTTATAAGACCTGATCCCCTCAAAGACGCCATCCCCATAAAGAAGCCCGTGGTCAAAAACAGATACCCTGGCTTCCTCTTCCGGAACCAACTTTCCGTCAAGATAAATTTTAAGTCCCACTCTTCACCTCCCAAAGAATTCGGAATGCGGAATTAAGAATGCAGATTTATACGCCACACCCCGGTAAGTGCCCTGATATTAAATCGTAATCTTTTCTGGAAATCCGGGTACTAATTCGGATCGTTCCAGTTTCCCTTCAGGATTATAAAAGCTCATCTCTCCATTTTCCTTGCAGATCCATACTTCCTCAGCGCCCGTTTCAAAATACAGCCTTTGTTTTTCCTCCATTTCTTCCCGGGTATTATTGGAGGACAGCACTTCAATACAGATTTCAGGGGCAACCAAACACTCTATCTCATGTTTAATGCGCTCAAATCGTTCTTGTGATACCCAGACTACATCAGCTACCTTAGTTCCTTGTCGTGTCTTGATGGCGCATTCCGGTAATGTTCTGCCATCCTTTCGCATTACACGCAGCAAATACTCGATTTCTCCCTGGCAGGCAGCATGGTAAACCTTGACCGGGCTCATTAATATATTTCCTTTTCCATTAAGCTCAATCTTGAAGGGTAAATTTTGCAGACCTGGATGCTCGCATACCTCTTGCCAGTTCATAACAACTCCTTACTTAGAGCCTATCCCAAAACCTCTCCCGCGTGATCAGAAACCAGGTTTCTTTAAGAAACCTGGTTTCTATTGCCCTGGTTTTGGGATAGGCGCTTAGAACCCTTAGCGATGCGACGCTTCAAGGACTGTAATCCCTACTAAACGGTCGTCTTTGTAGTCGAAGATAATGCCATCATCTTGCATTTCACTGTAGGTGGAACTGGGCCGATCTTCGAAGTGAAGATAAAGAACATCGGCCTCTGTATCGTAGTCCAGCCACATATGGGGTCTCGACAATTGGGCTAAATGCGTTACCGCTTTGAGGAAATGGTTAATGTCTCTTTTCTCTAAGACTTCTTTGGCCATATGATTACTCTTCTGTTTACCTTTCGTGAAAGGAATGCGGTAACGATAAAGCCGTCATCCCGACTGACCTCCCGATATACTACATGTAAATAATTCCATCTGCCAAGTGACAAAACCCCTACCACTGCTCCAGCGTATCCGCCCAAGACACACGTAGGCTTCTCAATAGCCTTCAAAACGTCGCCGCAGTATGGCCTCATGTAGGGCTTGTTACGCACAATGTGCTCCCATCTCTCTTCTGTTAAACGGATCGGCACACCATTGATCGAATACGCAATATCTACATCCATTCTAATTATACTCAACGCGGGCATAATCTGCGATTTTGTATCTTCTCAATAACTCAG
>JASEGY010000583.1 GCA_030019105.1 bacterium
CGATATTCAATCCACAAGTTTTCACAGTAAAATTGTAGATTATGAACCGTCCCAACTTTTCTATTTTTCTTCCGTCATCCTTCTCTAAGCTGATTGCCGGCTACCTCGGTCAACTTCTCTCGCAGCCATAGATTGACGAAAGTTTCCAAACCCAATTCTTGCTGGTTGGCTATTGCCACGATTTCTTTTGCTACCCCACCCTCGATAGGCACAAGGAATGTTCGTCGCTGAATGTCTACCTCGAAATGGACATCGCGCATCAGGTCATCATAATCAGCAGTACTATGGCTATCCCAGAACTCCGCAGCCTCTTCGATGCTTGCAAAGGATTCTGGAATTGGGTCGCGTTGTTTCTTACTTTTTGACATATCGTCTACGCTCCTTTCTATCCATGTCTCGCGCAGTTATAGTATTTAAGAAAAAGATTTTGGGGTTGGTTATCCTTTGGATTTTAGGCTTTAGCCTTTCATAACTAATGAAATCCTAAAGGATTAACTCCGAAAGCTACATAGTCTATCTTGAATTCACCTACCCCAAAATATTTATCTTAAGAGCTATAGAATCAAAGCCTCACGGCTGAACTTATAAATAAAAAACACCGTCAAGTACCGACCGGCATCAGTGCGCCCATAAGCAGTGTAAAGATCTTCCCCTCTGACCTTTCCTTTTTCTTGGAACTTATACAGAGGCTCATTGTCAAACACTTCTTCCACTTTATCTGGGGTGACTTCGTGCTTCCACCACAACTTGTATACGACTTTTCTCAACCAGATGATACCGGCAATGTTCATCAGACACCTCTTGTCCTATTACACGTCCTGATCAATTGACCTGACATCAGACCTCGTGCTTTCATATCTGGAATAAGGGCAATTTCTGGACAGTCTTGATTGACAATAAGCAAGTATAGTATGCAGATTGATAATAAAGTAGTCTGATGATTAGAGATTGACGGATGCGACTGTCCAATTATTGCACAACTGCCTGTGGCCAAAAGGCTTATTGTCGATTTGGCGAGGGCAAAGCACGAGGTCTGGACATAGGGCTCAACCCCTAAATTTTCTACTAATGTAGCATTAATGGAAAGGAAAGTCAAGGGGAAATCTCGAAAAATATAGATTGACTTTGATAATGCTTTGTGTTACCCTGAAAGGGAGGGGGGGAGAAGGTGGCTATATTCGTGTCTATGGCATGGGCAGAAGTAGAATACACTGATGAGTTTGGAGATTGGTGGGAGACTCTTAATGAAGACGAACAGGATTCAATTGCTGTCTCTGTCACCCTCCTCCAACAAAGGGGGCCAACACTACCGTTTCCGTATAGCTCGGATATTGAAGGCTCCAAACACGGGCATATGCGTGAGCTGAGAATACAGCATAAAGGAGAACCCTATCGAGTTTTATATGCATTTGACCCAAGGCGCACAGTTATACTCTTAATCGGTGGGAAGAAGTCAGGTAATGATCGCTGGTATGATGAATATATTCCGAAAGCCGACAAGCTATATGACAAACATCTTCAGTTATTAAAGAAGGAGGGCTTACTATAATGGCTAAACCATTTAAGAATCTCCTGGATAAAATGTCGCAAGAACGCCGTGAGAGAATTGATGACCGCACTAAAGGAATTTTAATAGAAATAGCAATAGAAGAACTTCGCCAAACGCGTCAGCTAACCCGGCAGCAATTAGCAGATGCTCTTAACTTAAATCAATCTGCCCTATCTAAAATGGAAAATCAGGCTGACATGCATATCAGTACATTGCGTCGGATGTTGTCCGCAATGGGTGGCAAACTTAAGATAATCGCCCAATTTCCTGATGGGGAATTTATCATTAATCAATTCGATCAGGTTGAAGCGAGTAATAAAATAGCTTGACTTATTGGTTCAAGGATTAGAGGGTTCGAGGGTTCAAGTGAGAAAAGGTTTTCCTTGCCCCCTTGACTCCTATTTCCCTTAAGACTCCAAAATGTTACCCTGAATCGATTCTTTTTGAACTATGCCTAAAAGGTAAGGTAAATAGGCAATACCGCAAAACTCGCCCACACATCACTTTGTCTGGTAGTCTGGTGTCTGGTAGTCTGGTAGTCTGGTGCTTGGGGCTTATTATCTGGCGGTTACCAGACTATACACAGCACGGGCATAAATTGCGATTTTGAATAGGTTGTAAGTTGTAGGTT
>JASEGY010000584.1 GCA_030019105.1 bacterium
AATCTGCAATCCAAAATTGGTTTGGTTGCGGCCAGAGGCCGCGCTAAGGGATAGGGGCCTATATATCGACTCTCCTGATGGTGAAGCTTGGCCTGAATTTCTTTTTAGCCCTTCCGCTAAGCATTCTTGGGGCAATGCTGATAAGTCTATGTGTCTCGCTTCCATCCCTTCGCCTGAAGGGAGATTACTTTATTTTAGCCACCATCGGATTCCAGGTCATCGTCTTTACTATCCTCTATAACTGGATCGGCCTTACCAGAGGCCCTTACGGAATCCCTGGCATACCTGCTCCTTCCCTGTTTGGATTCGAGTTCTCCACCCTGCCGGGATACTTCCTGCTAACCCTTATTATTAGTGGGCTCTCTTTCCTTGTCATCAGGAGAATTCTCGTCTCTCCCTTTGGAAGGCTATTAAAGGCAGTCAGAGAAGATGAATTAGCCACCCAGGCCCTGGGCAAAGATGTATTCAAGGTAAAGGTCATTGCCTTCCTTATCGCCGCCGGAATGGCCGCTATCTCCGGAAGTCTCTTTGCCCATTATGTGACTTACATCGATCCGACAAGCTTCACCCTGGAGGAGTCGATATTCATTGCTACTATTATCATTGTTGGTGGAATGGGTAACATGAAGGGGCCTGTAGTCGGGACGGTTCTTCTCCTTATTATCCCTGAAGGTTTACGATTCATTGGAATCCCGGATTCAGTCGCCGCCAATCTGCGGCAGATGATCTACGCCCTGCTTCTCATCGGCTTTATGTACTTTCGGCCGCAGGGGATCGCCGGTGAATACAAATTCGAGTAAGAGCCTAAAACTGGTAGTCGCAGGCTTTAGGGCCTTGTCCATCGTTTGGGCCAATAGCGCACCTTCCCGAAAGCTTCAAGCTTTCGGGAAGGTAAAATGATAGACTCCAATCTCCGATAGTCACTATTTATCTTTCCTTAGCGTCCTTTGCGCCTTTGCGCCTTTGCGAGAGACAATTGCACAGATCAAATTTTGATGCGATTGCCCTGGAGGCAAAGTAAATTTCTTGCAAAAAGAGGAGAAGCGTGGTATAATGCACAATAGTTTCAGCAGCGGTTCAAATTCACTGCTTCTTACGGTGGGGAATGTAAAGGCAAGTTATTACAAGAAAGAGATATTGCACGGTGTTTCGCTTGAGCTTAGAAAAGGCGAGATAGCTTCTCTCATTGGCCCGAACGGAGCAGGCAAATCAACCTTGCTGAAGGTCATCTTCGGGCTTCTTAAACCAACTGAAGGCAAGGTCATCTTTCAGGGTGAGGATATTGCCGGCCACAGTCCCTATCTCAATGTCAAACAGGGCATAGGCTATTTCATTCAGGGAGGCGAGGTATTTACTGATCTGAGCATTGCAGAGAACCTTGAACTGAGTTACTACCAGCGGGAAAAAGCTCCATTTAAAGAAAGGAAAGATGAAGTGCTTGAGCTATTCCCTGCGTTAAAGAAGGAGACTACAAAGAGGGCCGGGCTTTTAAGCGGCGGTGAGCGGCAGATGCTTGCTTTAGGCATGCTGCTCATAAAAAGACCGAGACTCCTTCTCCTCGACGAGCCATCCGCCGGTCTTGCCCCGGCTATTGTCAAGTCCCTGATCGACTCTATTAAGGAGATACGGGACAAATTTTCTACATCCATCCTCCTGGTCAAGCAGAATATTAGGGAGGCCCTGAGGATTTCAGATAGATGCTACCTCTTGCGGGCAGGCAAGATAGAGGTAGAGGATACCCCGGAGAATATCCTGGAAAACGGGGAATTAGAAAAGGCATTCTTTGCCTGAAAGAAGGCTTGCAAATTTTATTAGAGAGGATATGATGAATAAGGAGATATCTTTTCAGATTAAAAAAATAGCAGGGAGACTAAAGAAAGATTATAATGCCGAACAAGTCATTCTTTTTGGCTCTTATGCCAGAGGGGAAGAGAGTGAGGATAGTGATATAGATCTTTTAATCACTGCTCCTACCAGGAAACGATTTTTCCAGAGGATGGCAGAAGTCAGATGCCTTATTCGAGACTTACGCAATGGAATTCCCTTTGCACCCATTGTTTTGACTCATGAAGAACTTGCAAAAAGGCTTGAAATTGGAGATCAATTCCTAGCGCGGCGAAGCCGCAACCAAACGGAACAACCTAACGGTTGTTTAGGGAGGT
>JASEGY010000585.1 GCA_030019105.1 bacterium
TGGTAGCACCATCTTCCACTGGGATGGCGTTTCATGGGCCCGGATTTTACGAAGACCAATCGGCTGGCGGGCCAGGTGTATCCAGGGTGATAAGGCCAGAAACTCCTCTCCATCGTGTAGATATTCCCAGGGCACATGCCAGAGCAAGGCCACATTTTTCTTGAGTTGAGTAATCCCATCCGGGTGGGTCTTGCGCCGCTCTGATAATATATCGCCAAGAAGCCCGGCCAAAAATCCCGCTGCTTCTTTTTCAGCCCCTTTGATCTCCGGCATTTCTTTAACTGTCCGGCTGTCTAATTTAAAGACAATGTGATAGCCCTGGTGCAGATCAGGTCTGCTTCTAAGGTATTGTTTAAAGGTCTCACCCGGAGAGATAAGATCATAGAAATGCTTTCCCATCCGCTGGATAAAGCCCTTCTCGATATCCTTGTCTTTACGCCGGGCATCTTTTCCCAGATAATTGTGGGCGCTGACAAGGTAGGCATCATCCTCCTTCAATTCAAACTCATTTCGGAGAATATCCTCTTCGTCTACCCCCCGGATACGGCTTTCATATTTCTCAGCTTGCAAATGACGAAGTTCAATAGTGATGGCAGGAAGCATAATATCTCCTTTGGGGCCTTGGTCATCGTTTCGGCCAATCACGAACTTTGTAGGTTGGGTTGAGGAACGAAACCCAACAAAGGACTGTCTCTTAGTGATGGGTTTCGCTTCGCTCAACCCAACCTACCTAAATGGCCGGAGAAACGATGACTATCGCCCGTTTCGGCCAAAGAATCAACTCCCGGTGACGTCTGGCGGCTTTCCTGAGCTTGCGATTTAGTCGGTGTTATTAAGGATTTTGGGCACAGATGTGGCCGTCTCAGGCTCGTTTCTTGCTGCCTCGACACTCAGTGACAGGTGATCAAAGCGCACCCCGAACAAGGTGGCTGCCTCCTGACTCAGTCTCTCGCACGCAGCCTGGCAGGCCTTACGGTTGCCGTCCACTGAACGGGCCTCGATGACGATGGACGGCAGGTGCTGATGCTTCCGAAAGACGTATTTGGCTTGCAGTCCCACTGATAGCTCCTCTACCGGATACGGCTTCTTGCTCTGCCATGTGCTCGTCTCGATGTTATCGTAGAATTCCCGGACAGTATCCATAGGAAGGCGGTTATCGTAGCGTTCTTTCAGGACGGCGTCAATCCGGGCCACACTGTCCGTAAAGGCTGCTTCCCAGTTATCAGGCGAGAGCGGGTCCACGGCGAAGTACTCTCGCCGCCAGGCCCATGTTCCCAGGCGGGGATCACCGTCCGGCCGTTTGCGATCTTCCTTGATTTCGAGGCCGCCATAGTGTCCGACCACATCCACATCGCCGTTAAAGTAACCAATCATGGCCTGCACCAGAGGGACCATCCGGGCGGTGTAATCCTGGGGAAAGACACGGGGCTCATCCAGCGTTCCGCGATAGGTAAGCACCACATCACGGAAATCCCGGCCGGTATGTCGCAACCGCACCTGGAGAGCAGTGCCTGCCGGCAGCCCCTTCAGACGGCGGTACTCACCTTCCGTGAGAGGCAGGTTGAATTTGTAATACGTCGATGGTAAGATAACCAGGGAGCCACCGGACACCGGCGTTTTTGCTTCCAGCCGGCAGGTGCGCCGTTCCGATTTACCCGACGGGATCAAGGCGTAGTCCTGAGACACCCTGGTTGACCGGAGCAGGTGGGTAATGAGCACTGTGTCTTGTGAGGAGGTTTCTCGCGAGTAGGGAATCGCCTTAAAGGTAACCTGCAGCGTGGCCCCGACCAGGTCTTCATCAGGGTCCAGACCGAAGCGGATCATATCTTCTGCCGTCAGGCTCAGAGTGGACCTGGCCTCAGGCCATGTCCCCGGCTCCGTGAGCTCAATCAGGTACCTTCCCTGCATCCGGTGCCGTATTTCCAGTCGATTGACAGTTAGTTGTTTGGTGATATCTTTCATGTCCGGACCTTTGCCTTTTTTGAGCCAAAACTCTTCGACCTGTGCAATCATCCTATTTTGAACCATGCCAATATACACAAGTTCTATCTGATTGTCAAGTCAAAAAGTCCAGGAGGTAAGGATGGAACGTATCCTCTTCAAATCTAAGGGTAAGAGCCAAAGGGTTCAAAGTTCAGGG
>JASEGY010000586.1 GCA_030019105.1 bacterium
CAGAAAGAACGCAAGGTTTCACAAGAAAATGGACGATTTTTGAACCGTCCCAGAAGATACAAAATCGCAGATTATGCCCGCGTTGAGTATAATTGTTAGGGGATTTCCTATGAAAGATTCGAAACTGATAGTATCTGCCTCACCTCATTTATGGGCCCCGGATACGGTCTCCCTCATTATGTGGGATGTGGTTATTGCCCTGCTGCCGGCTACTATTGTCGGGCTGGCCCTTTTTGGTCTTCCGGCCGTATTTATTACCTTGACCTGTATCTTTGTGGCCGTAGTTACCGAGTGGCTTTGCCAGCGCGTGATGGGGCGGAAAGTAACGGTCACGGATGGGGCCGCGGTAGTTACCGGCCTTCTTTTGGCCTTAAATCTTCCCTCAGGGGTTCCTTTATGGATGGCGGCGGTAGGTTCGGTAATAGCCATTATCTTCGGGAAACAGGTTTATGGCGGGCTCGGTAACAACCCCTTTAATCCGGCTTTAGTAGCCAGGGTATTTTTGCTTATCTCCTGGCCCCTGCAGATGACCACCTGGCCTGAACCAGGGCTTGGGGAGACCGGCCTGGATGCAATAACTAAGGCCACTCCGCTGGGAGTGTTAAAGGAACAGGGGATAGAGGCGGCCAGCCAAATCCCACTTATTCATAGTTTCTTAGGCAATGTAGGCGGATGCATTGGTGAAGTATCTGTGTTAGCCCTTTTGATGGGGGCTATTTATCTTTTCTGGAAAGGCCATATTACCTGGCAGACACCTTTATCCTTTATGGCTGGATTAGCTGTTTTTACCGGGGTTTTTTGGTTAATGGATAACACTCAATACGCCAATCCTATCTACCATATCTTGAATGGGGGATTTTTTCTGGGGGCCTTTTTTATGGCGACTGATATGGTTACCAGCCCTATCACCACCCGTGGCATGATTATCTTTGGGCTGGGCTGCGGGCTTATTACAGGTATAATCCGTTTATTTGGCGGCTATCCGGAGGGAGTATCTTTTTCTATCCTCCTGATGAATGCCCTTACCCCTCTTCTGGACAGGTGGAAGTTTACTCATCCGGTTAAGTTTGGGGAGGTGAAATCCGGTGGCTGAATTATTTAGGTTAGTCCTTACCTTGACCTTAGTTAGTGTGGTAGCCGGTCTTGCTCTTTCGGGGGCTGAGCAGGGGACTAAATCCGCCCGAGAAAGACAGGACCGAGAGGCTAAGTTGGAGGCAATAGAGGCCGTCCTCCCCCCTCACGATAATGAGCCGGATCAGCCTGCCCCGGAGCTTGATCTACTTGATGGTAAATCAGATGGCCGCATCAGATTGGAAAATACTGATTTCTATGTGGCTGAAGATGGGGGGCAAGTTGTGGCGGTAGCTTTCAAACAGGAGAGCGGTAATGGTTATTCGGGACGAATTGAGGTCATGCTGGGAGTAGATCTGGAAGGCACACTAACCGGGATTGATGTGGTTAAGCACTTAGAAACCCCTGGTTTGGGAAGTAAGATCGATGATCCGGAAAAAGGCAACCGGTTTAAAGATCAATTTAAAAATAAGTCCCTGGCTAATTCCAGGTTGATAAATGGTAAAATTACGGTTAAGAAAGATGGCGGAGATATTGAGGCTATTAGCGGGGCAACGATCTCGCCACGGGCTGTATGTGATGCGGTTAGTAAGGGATTCGAGGTATTTGGGAAGGTTAAGGCTAAATTTAAGAATGGAGGTTGATGCAGATGGAGAAAGAAGAGCAAGAGCGGCTTATCGCTGAAATTCAGGTTGAAATGGAGAAAATCAGGGTTTACAATATTCAATTGCAGGAGATGGCGAACAAATTAGAGTCGCATTTTAAAGAGACAAGATTTGAGATGGAGGCTAAAGTCGCCGAATTGGAAGTCAGGGTAAATAAGCTTGAGAAAGAAGTAAGAGAGAAACTTGCTGCGCTTAAAGAGAAAGTCTATCGGGAACTGGCCGCATTAAGAGCAGAGGTGCAGATGAACATAGAGGCGAGAGATGCCTTTGAACATCTACGTACCAGGGAAGACCTTTTTAATGACTTTCTGGACGAAGGTATGAGTCCAATCGATCCGCGGAGATTTCATTGAAAATGGGAAATGGGAAATTAGGAAATGGGAAGTATCTTGATTTACTTCCTA
>JASEGY010000587.1 GCA_030019105.1 bacterium
TATTTCCCATTTCTTACTTCCTATTTTTCAAATGGCCCAAACGATGGACAAGGCCTACTCCAACTCTCTTTCCTCAGCCAGCATCCCATCCAAATAAATGGTAACCTTAGCCTGGCCTATTACCCTGAGCACCAACTCTATTTTTGCTCCTGGTTCCCTCCATTTATGGTAGATATCTCGTTCGCCTATTTCATCCACAAGAACTATCCTGACGTCCTTTTCATAAAAACCCTGGGGAACAATATAATTGAAAGCTTTATATCTAAACTCTTGTTCTTCATAAGATTTGGTGCTTACTACCAGGTGAATGGGCTGATCTTTTTTAATCTTATAGCCGCAAAGGGGACTTTGGTCAATTATTGTACCTCTCGGTAAATCATCTCTTATTTCCTGGTCAATTCGCCCTAAGGTAATGTCCAGCTTTTCCATAGCTTTTTCGACTTCCTTTAAGGTTGTTCCCCTGAATTCTATCATATATAAATAAGTTGGGAAAGCGCCCATGCTTACTAATAAGCTAACGGGGGTTCCTTTCGGGGCTGAAAAGTTAGGAGGCGGGGTCTGAGAAATTATCCTGTCGCTGGAGACTTTGTCGGAGTAAATATAGCTGATATAGCCCACTTTGAGGCCCCGGTAAATTTCACTTCCTGCCCGGCTAAGTTGATTTTTAGCCTGAAAAAGAGAATTGCCGGTTAAATCAGGAACTTCTATTTGGGCAGGCCCGAGGCTTATTATAATTTTGATCTGGCGGCCTGCTCGAACCATGCTGCCGGGAGGTGGACTTTGAGAAATAATATGGTTTTCAGCCACCGTGTTATGATACTGAGAAACCTTCTTAATCTGAAGCTGATGTTTACTGAAGATATCGAAGGCAGTAGCAAAGTCCTTGCCAATTACATTTGGGACACTTACTTCTTCCCCTTGTTGGGTAACAAAAAAAAGAGCAACAAAGGCGCTTGCCACTCCCAGGACGACGAAGATTAATAGGATAAATATAATTGATACAAAGGGGGACTTTCCGGATGGTTTGATTTTTCTATTCGGTATATTTTGGAACATTATTTATGGTAACTGCTCAATATCTTGTGGAAAGTAGGTAGCCGTTTACGGCTCAAAATTAGAAATTAGAAAGTATGAAGGCCCAATTTCTAATTTCTAATTTCAACATTCCGTGAACACTTATCGTCTTTGCCAAAGTTCCACACTTTATTGAGCAATTGTTATTTTTGGCCATAAGCTAATTTTTCCAACTCAGCCACTCTGGCTTCTAAAGGGGGGTGGGTGGAAAAGAGGTTAGCAATGAAACCCTTGCTAAGGGGATTAATGATAAACATATGAGCCGTAGATGGATTAGCTTCCATTGGGATTTTAGCGCCGTTCAACTTTTTCAGGGCATTAGCCAACTCTAACGGGTGTCCACTGATCCTCGATCCGGTAGCGTCGGCTATGTATTCTCTTGATCTGGAGATAGCCATCTGAATAAGGACAGCCGCGAGGGAAGCAATTATGCCCAGGATAATAACCACAAAGAGGTTACCTCCACCACCTTCATCATCATCAGAGCCAACCCCCCCGAAGATGGCTCCCCACTGAGCCCATTGGACAAGCATGGAGATAGCCCCGGCTATCGTCGCCGCAATAGTGGAGATAAGGATGTCTCGATTTTGAACGTGTGCTATCTCATGGGCCAGAACAGCCGTTAGCTCTTCTGTATTCAAAATTTTGAGGATACCCTCAGTAACAGCCACGGCCGCATGAGATGGATTCCTGCCTGTGGCAAAGGCATTAGGAGCAGCAACAGGTATGACATAAATTTTTGGCCTGGGTATCCCGGCCTGTGCCGCTAAATTACTCACTATACGATGAAGCTCCGGAGATTCCTGGTAGCCTGCCTCTTGTGCCCCGTACATCCTTAGCACGATCTTGTCAGAGAACCAATAGGCCCCCATGTTCATAATCAGGGCAAAGATAAAGGCCATCATTGCCCCGCTTCTTCCTCCGATCATTCCACCTAACCAGACCAGAAGAAGAGTTAATAATGTGAGAAAAAAGAAGGTTTTTAAGGTATTCATAATATCCGGTGTCTGGTATACTCAGCACGGTCATAAATAGTGATTTTGAACAGGTTGTAGGTTGTAAGT
>JASEGY010000588.1 GCA_030019105.1 bacterium
ACCTCTGAACCTGACAACCTGAACGGGTTCTACCATGACTTTTGAAGAGGATACGTAGGGGACGTGAGTATCGGTGTCAATCTTTAACCTGCAAACCACCCATAGGCCTCAGGGAGACCAACCCCGGGCTATTTCTGCCTTAACCGGTGGGGCCAAAGAGGCCATGAAATACCAGACCCTCCTTGGCGTAACCGGTTCAGGAAAGACCTTTACTATCGCCAATGTCATTGCCAATCTTAATCGGCCGACCCTGGTTATCTCCCACAACAAGACCCTGGCCGCCCAACTTTACGCTGAATTTAAAGATTTTCTTCCTGACAATGCCGTGGAATACTTTGTCAGCTTCTACGACTATTACCAGCCCGAAGCCTATATCCCTCAGGCTGATGTCTATATTGAGAAAGATTCAGCTATTAACAATGAGATTGACCGGCTTCGGCTTTCAGCCACCCGGGCACTGATGGAGAGACGGGATGTAATCATTGTTGCCTCGGTCTCCTGCATCTACGGTTTGGGGTCTCCCAAAGACTACCGGGAGCTTCTCTGCGATATCAAGAGGGGGAAAGAGTATCCCCGTCAGGAGATACTCGAGAAGTTAGTCAATATCCAGTACGAGAGAAACGACTATGATTTTAAACGGGGCACCTTCCGGGTAAGGGGGGATAGCATCGAGATATTCCCGGCTTATGAGGAAGAAGCCGTCAGGGTTGAACTTTTCGGGGATGAGGTAGAGCGGATCAGACGGATCAATCCCCTGACCGGGGAAACGTTAGGGGAAAAGGAACGCCAGCTCATTTACCCGGCCAAGCACTTCGTCACGACCAGAGATCAGATTGAGATCGCCCTCCAGTCCATAAAAAAAGAATTAGATGCCCGGACAGTTGAACTTAAATCCAAAAACAAATTGGTTGAGGCCCAGCGTCTCCGGACAAGAACCATCTATGATCTGGAGATGCTCCAGGAAGTAGGTTACTGTCAGGGAATTGAGAATTATTCCCGGCATCTGGCCGGACGCGCCCCGGGTGAGAGGCCCTCGACCCTCCTGGATTATTTCCCCCGGGACTATCTTCTGATCATTGATGAATCCCACGTAAGCTTGCCCCAGTTGAGGGCAATGTATGAAGGAGATCGGGCCAGAAAACAATGTCTGGTAGATTATGGTTTTCGGCTTCCTTCGGCCATGGATAACCGTCCCTTAAAGTTTGATGAATTTGAATCCCTGACCGATCAGGTCATCTATGTCTCAGCCACACCCGGCCACTACGAGCTTGAACACAGTTCCCAGGTGGTGGAGCAGATCATACGTCCGACCGGACTGATGGATCCGGTTATTCATGTGAAACCTACCACGGATCAGATCCCGGATATGATTAAAGAAATAAAGCAGAGGGTGCAAAGACAAGAGCGGGTTTTGGTCACCACCCTGACTAAACGGATGGCGGAAGACCTGGCGGAATATCTGCACGGAGAAGGGATAAAGGTGCGCTATCTTCATTCTGAAATAAACACCCTGGCCCGGGTTGAAATCCTGCGGGACCTTCGATTGGCTGAATTTGATTGTCTGGTGGGCATAAATCTCTTGCGGGAGGGACTGGATTTACCCGAAGTCTCTTTAGTAGCCATCCTTGACGCTGACCGGGAGGGGTTTTTAAGGTCAGAGTCTTCCCTGATCCAGATAGCCGGCCGCTGTGCCAGAAACGTAGGGGCGGAAGTGATTATGTATGCCGATACCATTACCGGGTCTATGAAGAGGGCCATTGAGGAAACCGAGAGACGGCGGCGGATTCAGGAACAATATAATCTGGAATACGGCATTACCCCGACGACCATCAAAAAGGCCATTTCTTATTCCTTAACCCCGGTCCCGGCCGGCGCGGTGAAAGAAGAGAAGAAGGAATATCAAGCCAAAGATTTACCGGCTCTTTTGGCTGATCTGAAGCAGCAAATGACGGAAGCGGCCGCTGACCTTGAATTTGAAAAGGCGGCTTCTTTAAGGGATGAGATACTTCGGTTGAAGGAGTCGTAGCCGTTCACGGCTTGAAATTAGAAATTGGAAATTAGAAATTAGGCGTTGTTCATCGTTTGGGCCATTGGATCAATTTTGTAGTGGTCGAG
>JASEGY010000589.1 GCA_030019105.1 bacterium
CAATCGTAACATTCTCGCGGACAACGCAAATGTTGCGGGGTAATAGTATATAGCTATATCTACATCAGATCCCTCTCTTATCGTACCGCCTACCTGAGAACCAAAGAGAATAACCAAAGATAATCTATATTTCCTGGAAATTTCTTTAAGCATCAATTTTTCTTTATAAGTGATTGGGGATAATTCTCTAATATCCATTTAGGAAAACCTCATTTATACTTTTTTTTTGTAAATTATAAAAATCACGCCAATAATTCTAGGGTATCCTCCAAGGTCTTCTCAAATTTAATCTCCGGCTGCCACCCAGTAAATTTATCAATGCAGGGGATTTGCAAGGTTACATCCGATGGTCTTAAACAGTAAAAAAAGGGGACGGTTTACGCAATCCCTTTAATGCTAAATACTAACAAACAAAATATTCCCTTCTTCCTTTACTTCCAACACTTACTTGCATCCTAACATAAAATGATGATGTTGTCAATATTTTTGTTGTAATTAGCTGATTTTGCCAAGGGTTAAACAACCCGTCCCCTTTCCGAGATCACATCCCCCAAACGGTGATCTTTCTGTCCTGAAAGCTCTCTACTCGCTGAAAAATCTTCTCTTCCCAACTCTTGTCAATTCCTCGATCGAAAATTACCAGATGTCCTTCTTCCGTGCCGCAACGATCCATATATTCCCATGTTTGCTTAAGCCCCACGGCCAGGGTTGCGTCCAACGACTTGTGCAGGATCTTGAGCTCTATCACTATCTTCTGCGCGCCCAACCGGTAAGGCCAAATGATTAACAGGTCGACCGGCCCACAGCGGCACAGTAAGCCGCTCTGGCTATCGTCACATGTTCGTTAAATGCCAGTGGGTCGTAATTCTCCCAGTTATCCGATACAAGCCCCTTTTGTGCCAATCGTTGCCCTAATACCATTGCTAAGGTGTAGTTGTTAATCTGCATCAAATCACTCAAGGCCAGCAGGGGATCAATTTCGGTCGGGATGAACGTTTCAACCAGGATAACTTTATCTTCCAACCAGTTGAAGTCATCGGCAGGAGATGTATCTTTCGGATACGCCTCAACCATGAGCATAGGGTAATTGAGACCATGTTGTGTGGCAAGGCAGTTAGCGATTACATGGATGTTCTCATCTGTTGTGCCGTCGCATCCGTACCCTTGAATGTAAGGGCGCAAAGAAACCTGCCACCACCCTCGTACTTTGTCAGTCCTGGTATCCCTCGCCTCGTTAGTAATAAGCTTAATCCAGCCTTCCGGTAACTCACGGGCCTGGACAATCTCCCGGGCAAGATAGCTATTGCCTTCTATGCCCTGGCTGGCTTCTTCCGGGCTTAATTTGTACCAGGTTTCAGTAATGATTTCTTTCCCCATGAACCCAGTGTAAGTTCTATACTTTAGCTTGCGACGGAATACGCTTTCCCTCAGTCCCTTGAAGTTAGCTTGTTTCATTATTCTTCCTTAAACCGGCGGGACTAACCCCGCTATTTTCCTCCATCCCCAGGATATCCCTAACCCGGACGAATCAAGACCAAACAGGGATTGACTCGCATCGACTTTAATTTGTAATCACCTACCTAAAAAGGGGCCTGTTTCGGCCACTCACGAACAATGAGGGGAAAGGGGACAGTTTACGCAACCCCTTTTTTACGCAATACCTTTAATAAGTATCTTAATCAGAAGGAAGAAAAGAACTTACCCATAGTTGCTGGATCATAATGGATGTCCAGAAATATTGTCTCATTTACAACAGCGCGAACTTTAGCTTCGAGAATCTTGACTTCGGCGAAAACACCAGCCTTTTCCAGTCTTCGACGAACACTTTTGTACCAAGCCATTACATGGACTCCAGGATGTCAATCATTTCCGATAACTCGTGATTTATCGCCTTCCACTCCAAGAGGTCAGTATAAAAGGTGTGATCGTCAGCGGATACCCCTTGCTGTTCTATTTGCCGATTAAGGCTATCGAGAGAGCCATACTTTTGCCCAAGACCGGCCCTCGCTTTCTTCAGTTGAACAATCCTCTCCACCACCTCGGTAGTTATTCCTCTTAATATACTATTACCCCGCAACATTTGCGTTGTCCGCGAGAATGTTACGATTG
>JASEGY010000058.1 GCA_030019105.1 bacterium
CATAGCCTATCTTGAATTCGCTTACCCCAAAATATTTATCTTAAGAGCTATAGCAGTAAGTGGATAAGCGGACTGTGGCAGGATTGGAATTTGATATCTTCAATCCGCAATCTGCATTCCGCAATCCGCAATTAAAAAGGAGGTGGTTTCTTTGAAACACAAGATGTTGGTTGGTGTATGCAGCATGTGCCTTATTCTAAGCGTATTAGAGGCACACGGGGCTGAAAAGCCCACCGGTCTGGCCATTGGCCCCAGGGTTGGCTACTACAAGCCAAAGGATGCCGATCAGGGGGAATTTAAGTACGGGGCTCAGGCCAGGATGACTCTTACAGAAGCCCTTTCAGTTGAAGGCTCCATCGAGTACCGAAAGGAAACTTATAAGAATGAAGAGGTAGAGGTTATCTCTTATCCTGTCATGGCTTCCCTTATTTTGTTCCCCTTCCCCCTGGCCCCTATTTCCCCCTATCTTATTGGCGGAGCGATTTGGGACAAGTACAAAGCAACGGATGAAGCAGGTAATGAGGAGAAGTCTTCTAAGTTTGGCTACTTTGGCGGGTTTGGAGCGGAGATGCCCTTAGGCCAGAAGATGAGTATCAACGGAGATATCAGGTATGTCCTCCTGGATCGTGATTTGAGCTTAGAAACTCTTACTTCGGATAATTTAAAGGAAGATTTCTGGACCATCACCGGCGGGATAAACTTTTTCTTCTTTTAGAAGTATAGCGCAGCAGCAAACTGGGGACACAACCTCCCGCAGGTTTGAAACCTGCGGGAGGAGGAGTTAGTAATGCTAAGAGAATCAAGTATCGGTACTCACCCGTTAGTACTTTGATTTAGAGAAAAGCACCTAATCAGTGGGAATAGCTACTCCTTTTAATAGCACACGGATGACACGGATTTAACGGATTTATACTGATTTTATCTGTGGTAATCCGTAGTATCCGTGTTATCCGTGTGCTATTAGATTTTCATAATCAAAGTAGTAGCGGATGAGCACCTGATATATAATTCTCTCAGAAAAAGGCTCTATGCCCTCACCGCTTCGCGGTGATTAATCTGGGGGTGAAGATAAAAACAGCCCGCTTTCGTCCCTTGTGAAAAAGGGATCGAATTTATCCGAGAGGCTTCCGGAACATAAGGGAGGTGATGCTTATTGGAAATTTAGAATTTAAGAGGTTAGGATTTTGGAAACAAATAATTTACCCGCTGTGCGGTTAGCTTTAGCCCCAGCGGGGCGATATGTTTATAGCCATCTGCAACCTCACGGATCAAGCCCCGTAGGAGCGGCATATTGATAACATACCGCTCCTACGGAGCTGGGCTAATTTTATTTGAATCAGGTCTATAAACATTCCGCCCCGCTGGGGCTAATCCTGTTCCAAAAGCAAAGAGCACAGGCGGCAAAATTTTGGGTATATTATTTTTTTCCAGGTCCCTTAAGGCAGGCTCCCGGATAAAACTGTTGCGAAGCAGCGAATGAATCCCTGGTAGGAAGAGGGTCGAGTTTATCCGGGAGGCTTCAAAACAAAACAAAATAAGGGAGGTAGAAGAAATGAAGATGGGACAAATTAAATCTCAGGTATTTTTTGCGCTGGCGCTGGTTGTGTTTCTTTTCCTGAGCAGCGGCTGTGTGGTCAGCAAAAAACAGTTACAGAAGGAAGGAGTAAATTCAAAAGATTTACAGATTCAGGAGTTGCAGGCCCGAATAGCAGAGCTTTCTAAGGGAGAAAAAACCAAAAAGATAAGTGAGTTGGATGGAGAAAAATTAGAAAGAGAAGCAAAAATAAAGTCCCTGGAAGAGAGTCTGGCTGAGATTGAAAAAAGCGGCCGGGAGGCACAAGAAGCGGTTGACAAATTAAAAGCGGAAAATGCTAAGATTACCAAAGATCTGGCTAATTTTGAGGTGAGTGTTAAAGAAGAAAAGGGAAAGCTTAGTATTACCATGCTGGATGAGATTCTTTTTGATTCGGGAAAAGCAAAAATAAAGAAAGAGGCCATGCCTGTTCTTGATAAGTTAGCCGGGATTTTAAAAGAATATAGTGAGCGGGAAGTTGTCATTGAAGGACATACCGACAATGTGCCTATTTCCACCACTCTTTTTCCTTCCAACTGGGAGCTTTCCGCCCGGCGAGCGACAAATGTCCTTCAATATTTCGTTGTGCAGCAGAAAATTTTTCCCAAGAGATTCTCTGCCACCGGATATGGTGAATACAAACCTGTCGCCGATAATTCTACGGTAGAAGGACGGGCTAAGAATCGCCGGGTAGAAGTTATTCTTTTGCCCCCGGATATTGTTTGGAAAAAAGAGAAATTTCAATGAGAAAATAAGTAAGGTATGGCTATGTAGTTGCAGAGCTTGCTCAGACTATGTCGAGCAAGCTCGACCACTACAAACATATTATACGAGGAGGTAGAAGAAATGAAGATGGGACAAATTAAATCTCAGGTATTTTTTGCGCTGGCGCTGGTTGTGGTTCTTTTCCTGAGCAGCGGCTGTGTGGTCAGCAAAAAACAGATGCTGAAGGAAGTAAATTCAAGAGATTTGCAGATTCACGAGTTGCGTACCCGAATAGCAGATCTTTCTGAGGAACTTTATGAAGCGACCTCTAAACTTAAAAGGCTGACAGAAAAAGAGAGAGAACTTGAGAAGCTCCTTAAAGAAAAAACAGAATGGCAAGAAGCAAAAGAAGGTCTTATGAAAGAGATGGGCCTCTTAAAAGAAGAAAAGAATAATTTAGAAAAAAGGATAAGTGAGTTAGAGAACCAAATATCAGGAAAAGAAGCAAAAATAAAGTCACTGGAAGAAAACCTGGCTAAGATTGAAAAAAGTGGCCGGGAGGCACAAGAAGCGGTTGATAAATTAAAAGCGGAAAATGATAAAATTGCTAAAGATCTGGCTGATTTTCAGGTGAGCGTTAAAGAAGAAAAGGGAAAGCTTACTATTACTATGTTGGATAAGATTCTCTTTGATTCAGGAAAAGCAGATATAAAGAAAGAGGCTCTACCTACTCTTGATAAATTAGCTAAGATTTTAAAAGAACACAGTGATCGAGAAGTTCTCATTGAAGGACATACTGACACTGTGCCTATTTCCACCCCACTTTTCCCTTCTAACTGGGAGCTTTCTACTCGTCGGGCAACAACTGTTCTTCAATATTTCGTCCGGGATCAGAAAATCTCTCCAAAAAGATTTTCTGCCGCTGGATATGGCGAGTACAAACCTGTAACCACTAATTCTACGGTAGAAGGGCGGTCTAACAATCGCCGGGTAGAAATTATTCTTTTGCCTCCCAATCTTGTTTGGGAAAAAGAGAAATTTCAGTGAGAATATTGGCATAAGTTCCTCGCCGGTTACAGACATTTGACCTTCCCGAAAGCTTCGAGCTTTCGGGAAGGTGTGCGATTGGCCCAAACGATGAACAAAGCCCAATAATTTAAGGAGGAGGATTAAAAGATGAAAAAGTTAATTTGTTTGTCGATTTTAATGATGTTCTTTGTCCTTAATTGCGCCGCCCGTCAAGTCCAGAGAATAGACGAAGGACAACAGGTCGATTTAAGCGGCCGATGGAATGATACGGATTCCAAATTAGTTGCCCAGGAAATGATTAAAGATGGTCTGGCTCGAAACTGGCTTACGGACTTTATTCAAGAGAACGGCAAGAAGCCGGCTGTAATTGTCGGAATTATCAAAAACAAAACCCATGAATTGATCAGCACGGAAACATTTATTAAAGATATCGAAAGAGAATTTATCAATTCCGGTAAAGTAAAAGTTGTTCAAGCCGGGGATGAACGGAAAAAGCTGAGAGACGAAAGAGCCGATCAGCAGGAATACGCTTCATCTGAAACGGCTAAACAGTGGGGAAAAGAAAAAGGCGCGGATTTCATGCTCCAGGGTGCTGTCAATTCCATTGTTGATACTATCCGTAATAAAAAGGTCGTGTTCTACCAGGTAGACATGGAATTAAGCCATATTGAATCCAATGAAAAGGTCTGGCTTGGCACCAAAAAAATAAAGAAATTTATTAAAAACTAAATAGAGTGTGACTAAAATAAAACATGTCCACAGATTTCACAGATTATCACCGATTATTTAAATGCACACCGCTTATCCTAAGCTATAGCTTTTAAGATAATGTTTTTGGGGTAAGCGAATTTAAGACAGGCTATTTAACTTTTGGAGTTAATCCTTTAGGATTTCATTAGTTATGAAAGGCTAAAGCCTAAACTCCAATTGATATCCAACCCCAAAATCTTTTTCTTAAATACTATATTTGTATCTAAGCTGTTTTATTATTTATTTATGAAATCTGTGTAATCTGTGGATTAGATATAGGGAGTCAACATCATCCATGTTCTATCCCGAGAGGAATTCTTTTGTTAAATTTGGGATCATTGCTCTTTCATTATTTGCCGTCGGCTGCGCCACATATTATCAAAAAAATATCAAGTTTCAGGAAAATTTCATAAAAGGTGATTTTGATCAAGCCGCCAGGGCGCTGGATAAAAATAAAGGCGCGGCCAAAGGCAATAATAGATTGCTTTATTTCCTGCAAAAAGGGGTTGTCTTACAACTGCAGGGCAATTTTGAAGAAAGTAATCGATATTTGGAAGATGCCTACTTGTTCACCGAAGATATTCAGAAGAATTATGCCAGAGAAGCATTCAGCCTCCTGTCAAATCCGATGGTCGTTCCTTACAAAGGAGAAGATTTTGAGTCGGTGTTGATTCATTATTATAAGGCATTGAATTATTTGGGTCTAAATCAATATGAAGAGGCGCTGGTTGAATGCAGAAGAATTAATATCAAATTAAATCAAATAAATGATAAATACGAGAAGCGGAAGAACCGGTATAAAAGAGATGCCTTTGCCTATAACCTGATGGGCATTATTTTTGAGGCGGCAAAAGATTACAACAATGCCTTCATTTCGTATCGCAACGCCTATGAAACATATCAACAGGATTATAAGCCGTTTTTCGAGGTGGAGACGCCGTCGCAACTCAAAAGGGATTTGCTTAAGACCGCTTATTTAAATGGATTTACAGAGGAATTGGCCCAATATGAAAAAATCTTCGGCATGAAATATACTCATCAAAAAAATGAAGGCGGTGAGTTGATTTTCTTCTGGAATAATGGACTCGGACCGGTCAAAGATGAGTGGAGCATCAGTTTTTTTATTCTAAAAGGCAAAGGCAGATTAGTAACATTTGTTAATGAGGAATATGGGTTCTCATTTCCTTTTATGCTCGACAGTGGTTCTGATAACTCTGTAACCTTGACTGATTTGAAATTCGTGAGAGTCGCCTTTCCAAAATACCGGGAGAGGAAACCTTATTATCGAAACGCCGGGATCACCGCTTCCAATAAAGAATATCCTTTAGAATTAGCCCAGAACATCAATGAAATTGCCTTTAAAACGCTCGAAGACCGAATGATAAGAGAATTAGCAAATTCATTGCTTCGTCTGGCATTCAAACAGGCTGCGGAAAAAGCAGTCAGTAAAAAAGTCGAGAATTTAGGCGCTTTGCTTTCGATAGCGAATGCACTCTCTGAGAAAACCGATACACGGAATTGGCAGACTCTTCCTTATAGTATCTCTTATGCCAGAATACCATTGCCGTCCGGAGAAAACACCGTGGAATTCAAAAGCCTTTCGCCGGTAACTCAAGCTTCCAGCTTGAGAGCTTCCAATGCAATCAGTTTTAAGTTTAATATCAATAAAGGCGAAACAATATTTCGCATGTTTCATACGCTGGATAGTATCCCGCTTGAACAGTAGGAAGCGAAGGGGCGATGAACAAGGCCGGATAGTATCCTCTCAATATTTCGGGGCGCTTGTGGGTAAGAACTGGGTTTCTTGAAGAAACCTGGTTTCTGCGCCCCAAGTTATTGAGAAAATAGGGACGGTTCATAATCTACAATTTGTAACCGTTCAGGTAGGTAGTGTAAATAAGGAAAAAGGGGAAAGAGGGGGAAATGGAAAAGGAAGAAAGAACCTTGTTTCCCTTTGAACCCCTATTTTGCTCTTAATTTCCCAACTTTCCCCTTTTCCCTTCATTACACCCTGAACGGTTACTACAATTTTAGTGTGAAAACTTGCGACCTGTGCAATCGACATCTACCAACAATTTAATCACCACGGAGACACAGAGACACGGAGGAAAATCAGGAAATAAGTCCAAAGGTGTAGATACTCTTATTTAATAGCACACGGATGACACGGATTTAACGGATTTTCACTGATTTTATCTGTGTTAATCCGTAGTATCCGTGTTATCCGTGTTCTATTCTTCTAAAATTATTTCTCCGTGCCTCCGTGTCTCCGTGGTGAATTTCTGTTTGCACAGGTCGAGATATTTCAGCAAGGAATTCTTGCTTAAGTTCTTTCGAGAGGAGGTGGAACTAATGAGAGAAGCAACTATTTTCCAGGATTGGTTTTTAGAAGCAGAAGAAAAAGGTATGGAAAGAGGTATGGAAAAAGGTATGGAAAGAGGTATAGAAAGAGGTATGGAAAGAGGGATGGAAAAAGGGGTGATAGAAACTCTAAAAGAGGGTATCAGGGATGTTCTGGAAGAGCGATTTGGGATAGTCAAGGAGAGTATTCTGAATGCCGTATACCAAATAAAGAGTGCGCCCTTCCTTCGTACGCTTCTTCGTCAAAGTGCCAGGGTAAAAAGCCTGGAGGAGTTTAGAGAGTTAATAGCGCAGAGATAGGGCAGATATTTCAATGGCCCGTTGCTTAGAGCCTATCCCAAAACCGGGGTGATAGAAACCAGGTTTCTTGAAGAAACCTGGTTTCTGGTCACGCGGGAGAGGTTTTGGTGGGGCAGCGGACAGTTTATACAACCCAAACAACTTCAGGCGGTTGCAACAAAAATATTGATAGCAATATTTTTGTTGTCACCATTTGATACTCAATAAGTTGTATAAACTGTCCCCTCTCTCCCTCAGAAGAATGATTATCTTAACCGTTAACGCCGGAAGCTCGTCCATCCGTCTGGCTGCCTTTGTAAAAAAAGGAAGCGGAATGGAGAAGCCGGCCGCCGGCAAATATAAACCTGAAGAAGACTCCCCCTCAATCCTGAAGGCCTTTCTTCAGGAGCATAAGATTAAGGATGTATCTATTATTGCCCACCGTGTTGTCCATGGCGGCACACAATTCGTTAATTCCTGTCTCATTGATTCGGCTGTTGAGAGGGAGATCGACCGTCTTTCTCCCCTGGTGCCGTTACATAATCCCTTTGCCTTAAAATGGATACGAACATGCCGGGCGGCATTTGGCGATCAAGTCCCTCAAGCGGCTGTCTTTGACACGGCCTTTTACTCAACATTACCCGATGTAGCGACAATCTATGCCCTCCCTGGAAACCTGTGCCAACAATACCATATCCGCCGATACGGCTTTCACGGGATTGCGCACAGGGCTATGTGGAGGCGCTGGAGCAAACTCCGCCCTGATTTGAAAGACGGCGGCCGGGTCATTTCGCTGCAGCTCGGCGCGGGCTGCTCAATAAGCGCGGTTCATAATGGAAAGGCTGTGGATACCTCGATGGGGTTCTCTCCCCTTGAAGGGCTGGTGATGGCCACCCGCAGCGGTGATATTGATCCGGGCGTGATCCTTTATCTTCAGCGCTCATGCGGCTTATCCATAGACAGGATCGAAGAGATGCTCAACCATTCTTCCGGTCTTTTAGGCGTGTCCGGGATAAGCGGCGACATGCGGGCATTAATGGAGAGCGGCCTCCCCGGGGCGCGACTGGCAGTCGATCTATTCTGCTACCGCGCCAGGAAATATATCGGCGCTTACCTGGCTGTTCTTGGGGGCGCTGATGCAATTCTCTTTGGGGGCGGGGTAGGTGAGAATGCGCCTGCCGTGAGAAGGCTTATTCTTAAAAATATGCATTGGATAGGAATAACCCTTGACTTTCAAGCCAACAGTGCTATAATCGGAAAAGAAGGCCGGGTCAGCTCACCGGAAAGCAAAATAGATGTATGGGTTATCCCCGTAGATGAGGCCTCTGTTCTGGCCCGGGAAGCAATTGGGGTAATGAACAAAACTTAATCCACAGATTACACAGATTTTCGAGTTGTGCAATCAAGTAATGGTAATGGGACGCAGATTTTCGCAGATTCACAGGATAAATCTTATATCTGGTTCCCACGCTCTGCGTGGGAACCCCCATTCAGGACGCTCTGCGTCATAAATATGTGACACAGAGCGTCACAGTCAGCATCCCCACGCAGAGCGTGGGGACGAGGGGTGCATTTTGCCGGTAATTTTTGGTGTCCTTTGTGTCCCTTGTGTCCCTTGTGTCCTTTATGTCCCTTATGTCCTTTGCGGCAAATCCGGTTTGGTTGCGGTGGGAAGCCGCGATAGAGATCATAAAAAGGAGGAGATGAATAATGACCGAGATACTTTCTAAAGAAGAGCTGGAAGGCATAGACGCCTACTGGCGGGCAGCAAACTATCTTTCTGTCGGACAGATCTATCTCTATGACAACCCCCTGCTGAAAGAGCCCCTCAAGCTGGAACACATCAAGCCGAGGCTGCTGGGGCATTGGGGGACTACGCCGGGATTGAATTTCATCTATGTTCACCTTAACCGGCTGATCAAGGCTTATGATCTTAACATGATTTATGTCACCGGCCCCGGTCACGGGGGGCCAGGACTGGTCGCAAATGTCTATTTAGAAGGAACATACAGTGAGGTTTATCCCCATATTTCACAGGATGCCGGGGGAATGAAGAAGCTGTTTAAACAGTTCTCCTTCCCGGGTGGGATTTCCAGCCATGTTGGCCCTGAAACACCCGGGTCTATCCACGAAGGCGGGGAGCTTGGCTACTCCCTCTTTCATGCCTACGGAGCGGCCTTCGATAATCCCGACCTTATTGTTGCCTGCGTGGTGGGTGACGGTGAAGCCGAAACAGGACCGTTAGCCACGGCCTGGCATTCGAACAAGTTTCTCAATCCGATCCGCGACGGGGCCGTGCTGCCCATTCTGCACCTGAACGGCTACAAGATTGCCAATCCGACCGTACTGGCCCGGATAAGCCATGAAGAGCTCGAGAATCTGTTTATCGGATACGGCTACAAGCCCTATTTTGTTGAAGGCTCTGAGCCTTTCGCCATGCACCGGTTAATGGCTTCAACCCTTGAGACGGTTATCAATGAAATCAGGGCTATCCAGGCGGAGGCCCGCGCTAACGGCCTGGCCAAACGTCCCCAATGGCCGGTGATTATCCTGCGGACCCCCAAGGGCTGGACAGGGCCGAAAGAGGTTGATGGATTGAAAACAGAAGGTTCCTGGCGGTCACACCAGGTTCCCTTTGCGGACATGGCCGGGAATCCTGATCATATAACATTGCTCGAAGAATGGATGAAGAGTTATAAGCCCGAAAAGCTCTTTGATGAAAGCGGGAAGTTAATTCCGGAGCTGGCCGAACTCGCCCCTAAAGGTGAACGCCGGATGGGGGCGAATCCCCATGCGAACGGGGGTGTTCTGCTAAAAAATCTGAAGATGCCCGACTTCAGGGACTACGCTGTTGAAGTCCCGTTCCCCGGCCAGGTCTTTTGTGAAGCCAGCCGTGTGCTGGGATATTTTTTACGGGATGTGATGAAGCTGAATATGGAGAGGCGGAATTTCAGGGTATTCGGACCGGATGAAACGGCCTCCAACCGCCTCGGCGCCCTGTTTGAGGTCACCGACCGGGCATGGATGGCCGGGACACTTCCTGAAGACGATCATCTTTCTCCTGATGGCCGGGTCATGGAAATCCTCAGTGAGCATACCTGCCAGGGCTGGCTGGAAGGATACCTCCTCACCGGCCGGCACGGGTTATTCTCCTCCTATGAGGCCTTTATCCACATTGTTGGCTCGATGTTTAACCAGCACGCCAAATGGCTTAAAGTAGCCAAAGAGATTCCCTGGCGCCGGCCCGTGGCCTCTCTCAACTACTTCCTGGCCTCCCATGTCTGGCGGCAGGATCACAACGGCTTCAGCCACCAGGATCCCGGCTTTATCGACCATGTCGTCAACAAGAAGGCCGGTATTATCCGGGTCTATCTGCCGCCTGATGCCAACACCCTCCTCTTTGTGGGCGATAAAGTCTTGCGAAGCCGCGACTCGATCAATGTTATCGTCGCCGGGAAACATCCGCAGCAGCAGTGGTTAGACATGGATGCGGCCATCAAGCACTGCACCGCCGGCATCGGTATCTGGGAATGGGCGAGCAATGACAGAGGCACCGAGCCTGATGTCGTCATGGCCTGCGCCGGTGATGTCCCCACCCTGGAAATCCTGGCTGCCGTTGACCTGCTGCGCCGGCAGGTGCCAATGCTTCGGATCCGGGTAATCAATGTGGTTGACCTGATGACGCTTCAGCCAAAGGAAGAGCATCCCCACGGGCTGCCGGATAAAGATTTTGATACTCTTTTCACCACTGACAAGCCGATTATCTTTGCTTACCACGGCTATCCCTGGCTGATCCATCGCCTGACCTACCGCCGGACAAATCACAAGAATCTTCATGTGCGGGGATACAAGGAAGAGGGGACAACTTCAACGCCTTTTGATATGGCTGTCCGCAATGATCTTGACCGGTTCCATTTGGTGGCGGATGTCATTGACCGGGTGCCCAAGCTTGGATATATGGCGGCTTATGCCAAACAGTTTATCCGGGATAAACTCATTGAGCACAAGGAGTATATCGCCAGGTACGGCCAGGATATGCCGGAGATCCGTGATTGGACATGGAAGCAGCAGGATTCATCTGAGACAGGGTAGTGTCAAATAAAATTGGTTGACCATTTGCCGGTTGCCAAAATCCGGGATGGTTCAAAAGTTGTCCGAAAAGATAAATTGGAGGCGCTGCTATGGATAATAAAATTGCAATATTTAAAGGCAAAAAGATCAGGAGAATCATTTATGCTAATGAATGGTGGTTTTCGGTGGTTGATGTAATTGAAGCTCTTACCGATAGCATTAATCCTCGCGATTATTGGTATAAAATGAAGACTAGGGTCAAAGAAGAAGACGGATTTGAACTGTCGACAATTTGTCGACAGTTGAAACTTGAAGCTCCGGACGGAAAAATGCGTGAAACTGATTGCGCCAATACAGAGGGGATTTTCCGCATTATTCAATCAATTCCTTCGCCAAAAGCAGAGCCTTTCAAGCGCTGGCTGGCAAAAGTCGGCTATGAAAGAGTGCAGGAAATAGAGAATCCTGAATTGGCAACTAACCGGACAAGAATGCTTTATAAACTCAAAGGTTATTCCGATGATTGGATTGAAAAAAGAATGCGGGGGATTGCTATTCGTGAAGAGTTGACTGATGAGTGGCAGCAAAGAGGGGCAAAAGAACAAAGGGACTATGAGATTTTAACCGCGGAAATCTCTAAAGCCAGTTTTGGCATCACGCCAAGCGAGTATAAAAAATTGAAGGGGTTGGAAAGACAAAACTTGCGGGATCACATGAACGACCTGGAATTAATTTTTACTATGTTGGGAGAACGGGCAACAACTGAAATTCACAGAACAGAAGATTCAAAGGGCGTAGCCAAACTACAAAAAGACGCAAAAGCCGGTGGAGATATTGCCGGAGGCGCCAGAAGGCAACTCGAAAAAAGATTGAAAAAATCAATTGTCTCCGATGAAAATTATTTAGAGAACCCAGAAAGCCAAAAGCGGTTAAAAGGATAATCGGGATAAGCTTATCGAGTACAAGGAGTATATCGTCAGGCACGGCCAGGATATGCCGGAGATTCGTGATTGGACATGGAAACGGCCGGATTCATCTGAGACAGGGTAGTGTCAAATAAAAGATGCTGGAGGTGATTAACAAGATGTTAAGATTGCCAAAGAGATTTTGGGAAGATAAAGAATGGGCATTTACCCATTACTCAGAACTGGTGAAGAAACATCCTAATATGTGGATTGCTGTGCTAAATAAGAGCATAATAGGTGTCTCTTCTGATTTAGGAAAGGTAGAAGAGATTAAGGTGAAGACAGGAAAGAGGCATATTCCTGTTATTTTTCTGGAGGATGGCTCTCATGTCTATTAAGCGGATTAGTCTCCATTTCCGGAAGTTCGATAATCCTGATTTGGTAGACCTTGATATGGGAATCATTCGGCCATTTTGTGAGGTTGCCTTTGTTTCTAAGGAAGGTTATACTGACTCGTATTCAGCAATCTTAGATACAGGAGCTCCGGTTTCTGTAATACCTTATCAGATATGGTCAATGGTAGAAGTTAATGAGATAAGAGACTACGCTATAAGAGGTGTAGTCCCAAAGCGTGAATGTTCCCTTCCTGTTACTATTGGAGAGATCTCTTGTATTCTCCTTGATAAGGAACAGAGTACAAAGAGGATAAAGGTTAAATCTTATCTGGCTCATTCCAATGAAGTCCCTTTGATAATAGGATTCAAAGACCTTCTGGATAGATTTGGTCTTTATCTTGATTTTAAAAAGAATCTTGCCTATCTTGAATATTAGGAGAATAAGAAGACGGTTTGGTGTTCACCCGTTAGTACTTTGATTTAGAAAAAAGCAACTAATATGAGGATAGACATCT
>JASEGY010000590.1 GCA_030019105.1 bacterium
CCGCAATCTGCAATCCAAAATTGGTTTGGTTGCGGCCAGAGGCCGCGCTAAGCTTTCAAAATCTTATCTGAGTAGCCAGGGAAGAAGTCCTGATCGGATTTTCTTCCTCATCGTAGGTTTCTCTTAAGCTGTAAACGAGGTCAACCCCGCCGCTTAATTGACAGCTTGCCCTGGCTGTAATTACCGTCCCCGACTTTTTCCTCAGAGGAAATAACCGGTCAGTATTTCTTTGATCCAGGCTGACCGAAGCCGAGGCTCGCCGACTCAAAAGGGAGCTGAAAAAGGATTCGGACAGGCTTAATTCAGCATGGAGGTTGGGGTCCAGCCCTTCATATTTTTCAAAGGCCCCCGCCAGAGTGAAAATATCAGAGATATTCAAGCTGACCTCGGCGTAAGGCCCTTTGAGTCTATCATCCGGATCAAATCCGGACCAATCTATCGGGCGGCGGACTTCATAGTGAGCATCAAACACGGTGGGGATAAAATCACCGGCAATATTCCTCAGTTCTATCTTCCAATTCCAACTTAAGGGGAGTAAATTGAGGCCATAGTTGCCCCCCATGCCTATGCCGACTCCATCCCCGTGGTCTTTGATCTTAGCCAGATCAAGATAGAATTCTAACAACCGTTCGATGACAGGTAAAGTAATATCAAGTCCGTAGGCGGTCAAGGCCTGAGTTTCATCACTATCAGACCCTTCGCCCGGATGGGTGTCAGTGACATAAGTCGCTCCTATGGTAAGCCTGTTAATGAGGGGAAGCTTCATATCCCTTAAAGGCCGCAGATAGACTCGTCCCCCATAGATCCTATCCTTGAATAGATCGCCCATGATGGCTTCGACCCCTATTCGCTCTAAATTAATCTCAGTTTTAGCCCCCAATATTCGTTTGTAATATTCGGCCTTGCGTCGATTGGAATAATTGCCCAGAATAAATCCATGTCCCAGGGTAGCGCTGTCCAGAGCCCCCAGTTTGAAGTGAAGGGGCCTTGCGCCGGAATAGGCATAGCGGAGGTAGCGCAGGGCATTAGCCAGGTCATCCAGCTCATCCCAGTCCTCTTTAAGAATTCCCTCGCCATCTCTCCAATGCAGGGTTACATCAAATCCCAGGGCCAATTGCCCCAATCTCAACTCAGGGTATAAACTTAGTTCATAGTAGACCTTATCATTGATCAGGGTTGCGCCACAGACCCCGGTGAAAGTGGTCTCCCGGGCCGGTTTGATTTCGTCACTGGCCCAGGCGGGGGAGAGAAGGGTTGCCAGGGCAGCGATTAATATACAGCAGTTCTTTAGCATCACCAGATACAAGCCTCCTTGATATAGCATTTCTATTTTTCACCACAGTATTTTATCACATGCGGCCTAATCATGCAAGTTTTTTCTTGACAGGTTCCTCTTTTTTATGCTATTATTGTCCTAATTAAAGTTGGGGAGTCGTCTAGTGGCAGGACGCAAGACTCTGACTCTTGTTGCGAGGGTTCGAATCCTTCCTCCCCAGCCAACGCAAAAGATTTGAGATTATGAGTCAGGCAGCGGTTCAATATATTTCAGATGAAAAGGGAAGCGCTACAGGAGTAATTGTACCTATTAAACTCTGGCGTGAGATTGAATCTGAGAAAGAGACAGCCTATCTTCTCAGAAGTAAGGCTATGAAAAAACGACTCCTGGAAGCCAGAAACCGGAAGGAAGGCATTCCTTTTGAAGAAGTTGGCGAGAAGCTTGGAACAGGATATTAGCTTGCAGGTATCATTATTAAAACTTGTGGCGCCATCGTCTAGAGGCCCAGGACAGGTGGTTCTCAGCCATCAGACCGGGGTTCGAATCCCCGTGGCGCTACCAATTGTCTGTAACGCTCCTGTCTGTGCGGAGATTTTACAATTTTTGGGTGTAGAGGAAATCCCAAATTCTGAACTTAGTGGATAACTCTGCAAATCTGTAATGTAGCCTCTTGTGAGCGCAAATGTTACGGAGACATGGAGGGGCTTGATTAATCAAACCCCTATAATCAAACCCCTATAATAAGTCGCCGAAGGCGTTTTAGGCATCGTTTCAAATTGCCCAAATAGCAGCTTTACACTTTTGAAACGGAGTGCATGTCCGAGTTCAAATTA